>DASZGP010000132.1:0-7053 GCA_035938695.1 Candidatus Dormiibacterota bacterium
GCCAGCAGGGTCATCGAAGCGCCACGCCCGGCGCCGGCCCGGGCCGCGTGGCACCGGCGCGCCCCGCCGGGGCGGGCGCGGCCGTGGTCACCGCAGCACCCCGCCCCGGCGTAGCGTCGAGAGCAGCAGGGCGTCGAGCGGCTGGTCGGTGACCGCGACGTGGAAGCTGGCGCCGTGGGCCGAGGTCAGCGCGCTCAGCCAGGCCTGGTGCCGGCGCAGCGCCTCGGCGTAGCGGTGCAGCACGGCCGGGGTCACCGTCAGGTCAACGGTGGCCCCGGTCTCCAGGTCCTCCAGGGCGATGTCCCCGCTGAGGTCGGGGCGGACCTCGCGGGGGGCCAGGACCTGGACCAGCGCCACCTCCTGGCCGCCGCGCCGCAGCCGGGCCAGGGCCGGCGCCAGGTCGGAGTCGCTGAGAAAGTCGCTGATCAGCACCGTCACCCCGCGGGCCAGCGGGCGGCGGCTGGCGGCGATCGCCGCGTAGTCGGTGGCGCCGCCGCCGGGCAGGCCGGCCAGGGCGCGCCAGAGCCGGATCGCCGCGCCCCGGCCGCGCAGCGCCGGCAGCGGGGTGGTCAGGGCGTCGCCCAGGCCGGCCACCGAGACCCGGTCGTAGGACCCCAGCGCGACGTAGGCCAGCGCCCCGGCCAGGCGGCGGGCGTAGGTCGACTTGTCCGGCTCGCCCCAGGCCATCGAGGCGCTGACGTCGACGATGACGTTGAGGGCCAGGTCCTCCTCGCCCAGGTAGAGCTTGAGCAGGAGGCGGTCGAGCCGGCCGTAGGCGTTCCAGTCGATGCGGCGGAAGTCGTCGCCGGGGACGTAGGTGCGGAAGTCGGCGAACTCGGTGGAGGTGCCCGGACGGGGCGAGCGGCGGCCCCCGGCGGCCTGGCCCAGGACCGGGCGGCGGACGTTGACGCTGAGCCGGTCCAGCCGCGCCAGGAGCTCGGCGCCGAGGCCCAGCGGGTCCTCCCGCTCGCCGCGGGCGAAGCTCATCGCCGACCCTCCCGCAAGCGGGAGATGTTCACCGCCCGACCCTCCCGCAAGCGGGAGATGCTCACCGCCTGACCCTCCCGCAAGCGGGAGATGCTCATGCCGCGGCCGGGTCGGCCACCACGGAGTCGAGGATCTCGGCGATCAGGTCGTCGGTGGTCACCCCGGCGGCGTCGGCCTCGAAGTTGAGGAAGACGCGGTGCCGGAGCGCCGGCCGGGCGGTGGCCCGGAGGTCGTCGAAGGCCACGTTGAAGCGCCCGTCGAGCAGCGCCCGGACCTTGGCCCCCAGCACCAGCGCCTGGACCCCGCGGGGGCTTGCGCCGTAGCGCACGTAGCGGCCGACCCGGGCGCTCCGGCTGCGGTCGGGGTGGGTCGCGGTGACCAGCCTGACCGCGAAGTCCACGACGTGGTCGGCGATGGGCACCCGGCGGGCCAGCGCGGCCATGTCCAGCATCCGCCGGGCGTCGGCCACGGGGCGCAGCGGCGGGACGGCCTCGCCGGTGGTGCGGCGGACGATCTCGGCCAGGTCGGCGGCGCCGGGGAAGGGCACCAGCAGCTTGAAGAGAAAGCGGTCGAGCTGGGCCTCGGGCAGCGGGTAGGTGCCCTCCAGCTCGATCGGGTTCTGCGTCGCCAGCACGAAGAAGGGCTCCGGCAGCGCCCGCGTCTCGGTCCCCACCGTCACCCGCCGCTCCTGCATCGCCTCCAGCAGCGCGCTCTGGGTCTTGGGGGTGGCGCGGTTGATCTCGTCGGCCAGGACCACGTTGGCGAACAGCGGCCCCGGCTGGTAGGCCAGCCGCCGGCCCGCCTCGGTGTCCTGGATGATGTTGGTGCCGACGATGTCCGCCGGCATCAGGTCGGGGGTGAACTGGACCCGCGAGAAGCGCAGGTCGAGGGCCTCGCCGATGCAGCGCACCAACACCGTCTTGCCCAGGCCCGGGACGCCCTCCAGGAGGACGTGCCCGCCGGCCAGCAGGGCCACGATGACGTCGCCGAGGAGATCGGCCTGGCCGACCATGACCCGGCGCAGCTCGGCCTCCAGCGCGGCGGCGGTGGCGGCGAACTCCTCCGGGGCCAGGGCGTCGTCGGTCATCCGGCCTCAGCCTCCGTCCCGGGCGGTCATTTCAGGCCCGGTCCCTGGTCGCTGAGGCTGGAGAAGTACAGCCGGACCAGCTCGCGGTCGCCGAGGGCCACGCCGGAGCGGTCGAGGAAGTCCAGCTCGGTGCTCTGGTAGGCCTGCAGGACGCTGGTGTAGGGCAGCTGGGGGACGGGGTCGCCGGGACCCAGCGGCGCGGGGTCCGGCGCGGTGATCCCGGCGCCGGGCTGACCCGCGATGTAGACCTGATCGGTCGGCGCCGCGCCACCTGCGCCACCCGCGCCTCCGACGGCGCTGCCCTGACCGTTGCCACCCTGGCCCTGGCCCTGACCTTGGCCCTGTCCCTGACCTTGACCCTGGCCCTGGCCCTGGCCCTGGCCTTGGCCTTGCCCTTGGCCCTGCCCTTGCCCTTGCCCTTGCCCCTGACCTTGGCCCTGGCCTTGCCCTTGCCCCTGACCCTGTCCCTGGCCCTGGCCCTGCCCTTGACCCTGGCCCTGGCCTTGGCCCTGACCTTGCCCCTGCCCCTGCCCCTGGCCCTGCTGCCCGGCCGCCGCGCTCGCGGTCTCGTCCCGGTCCGCCTGCCGGGCGGCCGTGTCCTGGGCGCCCGCGGCGGCCTGCTGGGCCTGGGCCAGCGCCGCCTCGAAGGCCTGCTGGGCGTTCAGTGCGGTCAGCCCCTGGGACCCGGAGGCCAGCGCGGACTGGGCCCCGGCGGTGTCGCCCGCCGCGAGGGAGGTGGCGGCCTGGCTCAGGGAGCTCTTCAGCGAGCTGTCGCCCTGGGCCGCCTGCGCCGCCTGGGCCAGGGCGGCGGCGAGCTGGCGGCGCTGGTCGGGGGTCAGGGCGGCCAGGCTCTGGGCCAGCCTGCCGAGGTCGCTCGACGCCGCGCTGGAGTTGCCGGCGGAGAGGTCGGCGGCCAACGCCGCGGTCCCCGGGGTGGCGGCCAGGGCGGCGGCCGCCGCGGAGTCGGCCTGGAGCTTGGCCAGGGTGCTGGGATCGTGCAGCTGGCGGAGCTGGTCGGAGAGGGCGGAGGCGGCCTCCAGCGCGGCGCGCGGGGTCTGGGCCTTCTGGACCTCGGCCAGGGCGTCCTGGATCTGCTTCTCCAGCGCCTTCAGCTCCGGCGAGGGGGCCTGCTTCTCGGCCTGCAGGACCGCCGCCTGGGCCTGCCTCAGGCGCGCCGCCGCCTGGGCCAGGGCCCGCGCGTCGGCGTGCCGCTGGGCGATCACGCCGTCCATCGGGTTGGGCACCAGCAGGGCGACCGCCAGGGCCGCCAGCAGCGCCGCCGCCAGGCCCGCCACCCGCAGGTGGCGCCGCCAGGGATAGACCTCGGCCGGCCGCAGGCCCTGGGCTCGCGCCTCGGCGTCGGCCATCAGCCGGTCGCGGAGGACGTCGCCGCCGCCCACCGACAGCGCCGAGGCCAGCCGCTCGCGCAGCCCCAGCCGGGCGTCGGCGACCCGGGCCGCGCCGGCCTGCGTGGGGCGGCGCCAGAGCATCGCCGCCGCCGCCCCCGCCAGGCCCAGCGGGAGCAGCGCGACCAGCGCCACCCCCGCGGCCTCCAGCGGCCGGACCCGCGCCGCCCCGGCGATCGCCAGCGCCAGCCCGGCGGCGATCGCCAGCGCCGCCAGCCCCACCCCAAGGGCGCGGTCGGCCGCCGCCCGCCGGGTCAGCGGCCGCAGCGCCCGGCGGAGCGCGGCCTGGCCCGCGACGGCGGCATCCACCGGCCCGCCGCCCCCGCCGCCGTCAGCCACGGCGCCGCTTCGGCTTGCGGAAGCCGCCCCGGCCCAGCAGCAGGGTGGCGGCGGTCAGCGCCACCGCCGCGATCAGGGTGTCCACGATGACGAAAGCCTCCCACACCCGGAGCCCCCGGAACGGCCCGCCGATGATCTTGTCGCCGTCGGTGACCACCCGGTCGGACGAAAGCGTGTAGGTCTCGTTCTGGGGCTGGCTGAAGGTCGGCGAGATCACCTTGCCGTTGACCACCCGCCCCGGCACCGCGACCCCGATCGACCCGCCGCCGGAGAACCCGAAGTTGACGTACCGGGTGCAGGTGGTGACCCCGTTGCTGTCGGTGTTGCAGCCGTTGGTGTTGTGCCCCACCCCGAAGACGGCGGCGATCAGGGAGCCCGCCGCGACCCCCGGGTCGGCGAGCTGGTAGGCCGGCATCCCGGGCTCGAAGTAGTTGGCGTTGGGCCCCTGGACGGCGTTGCCGAAGACCGGGATGACCACCGGCAGGATCAGGAACAGGAAGGTCGCGATGTAGGTCCCCACGGTGGCCCCGATCGAGCCCCGCGAGAGGGTCGAGGCCAATAGCCCGAAGGACCCCAGCACCAGCGCCGTGACCAGGCCGATGAGCACCGCGCTGAGGAGCTGGTCGAGGGCCACCCCGCCGAAGAGGAAGACGAAGCTGAACAGCGGCACCGAGAGCAGGATCAGGAGGACCACGAAGGCCAGCGAGGCGATCAGCTTGCCGAGCACGATCGAGACCGGACGGACCGGGGTCACCAGCAGCAGGTCGAGGGTCTGGCGGTCGCGCTCGCCGCTGATCGCCCCGGCGGTCAGGGCGGGGGCGATGAAGAGGATCAGGATCAGCTCGCAGACGGTCAGGGTGCCGAAGATGCCGGGGCCGGCGGCGCCGCTGTAGCCGCCGCCGGTGGCGGAGCTGAAGGCCACCGCCGCGAGCAGGGCGACGTAGCCCGCCGCGCCGAGGGCGAAGAGGAAGAGGGTGATGGTGCAGGGCGCCCGCCAGGTGCGCATCCGCGAGCGCAGCTCCTTCTCCACGATCGGGTTCCAGAGCAGGTTGGCGACCACCGCCCTCATGCCGGTGGGACCGCGCCGGTGACGCGCATGAAGGTCTCCTCCAGGTTGTCCTCGACCGGCGCGAAGCCGGTCACCCGGACGCCAGCGGACATCAGCCCGGCGAGGATCATGCCGGCCTCCGGCTCGCCACCTTCATACGTCACCTCCATACCTTCGTCGTCCAAAGTCGCGTCGCGCACTCCGGGGAACTGGCGGACGACGTAGGCGGCGTGGTTGGGATCGCTGCCCAGCCTGACCCTGATCCGGGGCAGGATGCCGCCGCTGCCGGCGATCGCCTCGAGCGGGCCGCTGGCCACCATCCGGCCCCGGTCGAGGATGCCGAAGGAGGTGCACAGCTCGGCCAGCTCGGGGAGGATGTGGCTGGAGATCAGGATCGTCTTGCCCATCGACTTCAGCTCCCGGAGCAGCTCCCGCATCTCGATCCGGGCCCGGGGGTCGAGGCCGGAGGCCGGCTCGTCGAGGATCAGCACCAGGGGGTCGTGGACCAGCGCCCGGGCCAGGCAGAGGCGCTGCTTCATGCCCCGCGACAGCGAGTCCACCTGGGCGTCGCGCTTCTCGGGCAGGTTGATCAGCTCCAGCAGGTCGGCGACCAGCTTGGCCCAGCGCCGCCGCGGCACCCGGTAGCAGTTGGCGTAGAAGCTGAGATACTCCGCCACCGTGAGGCGGTCGTAGACCCCGAAGAAGTCGGGCATGTAGCCGATCTTGCCGCGGACCAGGTGCGGCGCCTGGAGCACGTCGACGCCGTCGACCCAGGCGCCGCCCGAGGACGGCCGCAGCAGCGTCGCGAGGACCTTCATGGTGGTGGTCTTGCCGGCGCCGTTGGGGCCGACGAAGCCGAATATCTCCCCCGCCGGGACGGTGAAGCTGATGTCGCGCACCGCCTCCACCCCGGGGTAGGTCTTGGTCAGCGCCTCGACCCGGATCACGACGCCGACCCGCCGGCGAGGGTTACCGAGGCGATCGCCTGGGTGTCACCGTTGCCGGCCCGCAGCCGGACCTCGACCACCCCCGCGGGCGAGACCAGGTCGGCGCCGGGGCCGAGGTCGACGCTGTCGGTGGTGCCCGTGGTGCCGGTCTGCCCGGCCGCGGTCCAGGCGTCCTTGGCGAAGTTGAAGACCTCCACGGTGGCGGGGGCGATACAGCCGCTGCGGGGCGCCTGGACGAAGACCCCGGTCCCCTGGGGGATCGACCCGGTGGGGCAGCCGGGGGTACCGAAGCCGCCGAAGAACGCGCTCTGGTGGGAGATCCGCACCCGCAGGTCGGTCCAGCGGGCGGCGGGCAGCGCCGCCTCGAAGCGCGCCGTGCTGTTGGCCGAGAGGTAGAAGTACGGGAACTGGTTGGCGGCGGCGCTGGGGAGGTCGACCAGCCGCATCGCCAGGTCGCCACTCCCGATCGTGCCCGCCGCCACCGCCGGATGGAGCGGCACCACCACCAGCGTCAGGTCGGTGGACGGGGTCGGCTGGCCGTCGACCTGGAGCGGCCCGGGGCTGTCGCCGGCCCAGCCGATCAACACCGGCCCGGGGTCGCCGGCCGGGGTGTTGGGGAACAGCGCCTCGACCACGTGGCCCCGCCGCTGCTGGTCGCGGTCGCTGGAGCTGAACATGCCGGGGAAGATCTGCGACGCCACGCCGGCGCCGTTGTAGCTGCTGTTGGCCTGGCTCTCGTAGCTGATGCCGCGCGCCGCCAGCTGGGTGTCGGCTCCCGGCCTGACGATCCCCACCGCGGTGGCGGTGCCGCCGACCACCACGTAGGCGTCGGTGAGGCTGAACGGCAGGCTGCTGACCACCGTCCCGGCCAGCACCCCTCCGCTCAGGGTCAGCTTCTGGGCGATCCCCCCGCCGAGGTCGACGAAGCCCGAGGTGGCGAAGGCCCGCATGGTGAAGGCCGGCACTCCGTCGAAGCGGACCTCGGCATTGGCCCCGCCGCCCAGCACGGTGGTCGAGCCGGCGGTGGGGTTGCCGCCGAAGTTGGCGGCGGCGGCGGTCGTCAGGTCGGTCACCAGGCCGCCCGCGGCGGGCCCCACGACGTGGCTGCCGCGGCTGGGCACGAAGACCCCGGTGTAGGTCTCGGCGTAGGCCCGGGTGCCGCTGTCGCCGACGTGGAGCACGCGCACCCGGTTGACCAGCGCCGCCCCCTTGCCCTTGATCCCGATGCCGTAGGCCGCC
>DASZGP010000133.1:0-2488 GCA_035938695.1 Candidatus Dormiibacterota bacterium
CCTCCTGATGTTCCTGCTGGTGGCCGGCGTGCTCGGTCTGGCCGGCGCCCACGTCAAGCGCACCTACCGGCGCTGGGCCGGGGTGCGCAACTCCTCGGGCCTGACCGGGGCCCAGATCGCCAAGCAGCTCCTGGCCGTCGCCGGGCTGGCCCACATCCAAGTCGAGATCATCGACGGCGAGCTGACCGACAACTACGACCCCACCCAGAAGGTCCTGCGCCTCTCCCAGGGCACCGCCTACAACGCCTCGGTGGCCTCCGAGGGGATCGTCGCCCACGAGATCGGCCACGCCATGCAGGACGCCCGGGCCTTCGCCCCCATGCGCCTCCGCTCGGCGATCGTGCCGGCGGCCAACATCGGCAGCCAGGCGGGGCCGATGATCATCATCCTGGGGCTGATCCTGATGGCCTTCACCGGCCGCGGCGCCACCGGGACCGGCTTCAACCTCGGCTTCGACGTCGCGCTGATCGGCCTGGCCCTCTTCGCCTCGATCCTGGTCTTCCACCTGGTCACCTTTCCGGTCGAGCTGGACGCCAGCCGGCGGGCGATGGCCCTGCTGCGGCAGAGCGGCATCCTGACCCCCGCGGACCTGACCGGCGCCCGCAAGGTGCTGACCGCCGCCGCCCTGACCTACTTCGCGGCGATCGCGGCCTCCGCGATCCAGGTCGCCTACTGGGGGATGCAGGTCTTCGGCCGGCGCGACTGACCCGGCCGATCTCGCCGGACCGGCCTGGCGGCATACTCAGTCCCGTGCGCCCCTTCTCCAGCCTGACCCCCGCCGAGGTGCGCGCCTGGGTGGCCGACGCCGGCCAGCCCGCCTACCGCGCCGAGCAGCTGCTGCGCTGGTTCTACCGCTCCCCGGCGGGGTCCTTCGAGGCCATGGCCACGCTGCCGGCCGGCCTTCGCGAGCGGCTCGCCGCCGAGTTCACGTTCAGCACCCTGGCGCCGGTCCACGTCTCCCGGGCCGACGACGGCGAGACGCTCAAGTACCTCTTCCGGCTGGCCGACGGCGAGCTGCTGGAGTCGGTCTGCATGCACTACCCGCACCACGCGGCAAGCTCGGAGCGGACCACGGTCTGCCTCAGCACCCAGGTCGGCTGCGCGGTCCGCTGCCCCTTCTGCGCCACCGGGCTGGGCGGGCTGAAGCGGAACATGGAGACCGCCGAGGTGGTGGACCAGGTCCTGGAGGTCTGCCGCGCCGAGCTGCGGCGGGGGCGCGGGGCCCCGCCGGGGGGCGGACGCGTGAGCCACCTGGTCTACATGGGGATGGGCGAGCCGCTCCACAACGACGGCGCCACCCTGGCCTCGGTGCTGCGCTTCACCGACCCCGCGGCGCTGGGCCTGGGGGTGCGGCGGGTCACGGTCTCGACCTCCGGGGTGGTCCCGGCGATCGGCGCCCTGGCCCGCGAGGGCGGCGGGGTCAACCTGGCGGTGTCGCTGCACGCGCCGGTCGACGGGCTGCGCGACCAGCTGGTGCCGCTGAACCGCCGCTGGCCGGTGGCCGAGGTGGTCGAGGCCGCCGACGGCTACTCCCGGGTCACCGGCCGGCGGGTGTCGTACGAATACGTGATGCTGCGCGGGGTCAACGACGGCGACGCCCTGGCGGACGACCTCGGCCGGTTGCTCCGCCGCCGCTTGGCCCACGTCAACCTGATCCCCTACAACCCGATCCCCGGCGATCCCTACCAGTCCAGCTCCAAGAGCCGGATCGACGCCTTCCGCAAGCGGGTCGAGGCGGCGGGGGTGGCCTGCACCGTCCGCGACACCCGGGGCCGCCGGATCGACGCCGCCTGCGGCCAGCTCCGGGCCGAGGCCCTCGCCGGGACGGTGGCGCTGATACCTGACGCGGCAGTCAGGTCGGGAGCATAATCGGAGCAGCGTTCTCGGGGCAGGGTGCAATTCCCGATCGGCGGTACAGCCCGCGAGCCGAGCCAGGGCACAAAGATCCCCTGGCGGAGCATGATCCGGTGGAACTCCGGAGCCGACAGTGAAAGTCTGGATGGGAGAGGACGGAGGCGGTCCGCCGCCTGATGCCGGTGCTCGGCGCGCCTGAAGGCGCCGCGGGGACCGGCGACCGGCCTTTGCCACCCGGCCCCGGGGAGGCGAAGAAGAAGATGACCGCCTCGACACCCATGCTCCGAGCCCTCGAGCTGGCCGCCCAGGCCAGGCATTCGACCGCGCCCAACCCGATGGTCGGCGCGGTCCTGGTGCGTGACGGCGCGGTCGTGGGGGAGGGCTGGCACGTCCGCGCCGGTGAAGCCCACGCCGAGGCGCTGGCGCTGCTCCAGGCCGGGGAGCGGGCCCGGGGGGCGACCCTCTACGTCACCCTGGAGCCCTGCGCGCACCACGGCCGCACCGGGCCGTGCGCCGACGCCGTGGCCGCCGCCGGGGTGGAGCGGGTGGTGGTCGCGATGCCGGACCCCGACCCGCGCGTCGACGGCCGCGGGCTGGCGCGCCTGCGCCAGGCCAGCGTGGCGGTCGAGGTCGG
>DASZGP010000134.1:0-4190 GCA_035938695.1 Candidatus Dormiibacterota bacterium
GTGCGCCTGCGGCAATACCTTTGAGACCTTCGGGACGAAGGAGCTGCTGAAAGTCGAGCTCTGCTCGAACTGCCACCCCTTCTACACCGGCCAGCAGCGCATCGTCGACACCGGCGGCCAGGTCGAGCGCTTCCAGAAGCGCCTCCGCAAGAGCGTCGGGACCGGCATCGGCAGCCCTGTCGGAGCCGCCGAGCGTTCTTAGCTGAGGCTCCCACGGTGGGAGCCCGCGAGCCGTGAACAGCGCCGCCCAGCCCTTCTTCTATGGCGGCCAGGCCGTGCTCGAAGGCGTGATGATGCGCGGCCCCGACGCCTGGGCCGTCGCGGCCCGGCGCCCGGACGGTGAGATCGCCCTCCGCCGCGACCCGCTCCACGCCAGGGTCTACCGCGCCCGGCTCTTCCGCTTGCCCTTCTTCCGGGGCATCGCCGGCCTCTACGAGGCCATGCACCTGGGCGGGACGGCGATGATCTGGGCCGCCAACGTCCGGGCCCGGGCCGAGGACCTGGAGATCGGACCGGTGGCGGTGACCCTCACCATCCTGGCGTCGCTGGCCTTCTCGATCGCGCTCTTCTTCGGCCTCCCGCTGCTGGCCGGCGGGGCGCTGACCCGGCACGGCGGCTCGCTGGCCTTCACCGCGGTCGAGGGCCTGACCCGGGCGGCGCTGCTGGTGCTCTACCTGGTGGTGATCTCCTGGCTGCCCGACGTGCGGCGGCTGTTCATGTACCACGGCGCCGAGCACAAGACGATCAACGCCTTCGAGTCCGGCGCGCCGCTGACGGTGGCGGGCGTCCGGCCCCAGAGCCGCCTCCATCCCCGCTGTGGGACCGGCTTCCTGGTCGAGGTCGTGGTGGTCAGCATCTTCGTCTTCGCCCTGGTGGGCCGGCCGGCCCTGCCGCTGCTGATCCTCTCCCGGCTGGTGCTGGTGCCGGTGATCGCGGCGATCGCCTTCGAGCTGATCCGGCTCGGCGCCCGCTTCCGGGCCAACCCGGTCGTCGGCAAGCTGCTGGCCCCGGCGCTGGGCGCCCAGCTGCTGACCACGCGGGAGCCCGACGACTCGATGATCGAGGTGGCCCTGGCGGCCTTCGTCGCGGTCCGCGAGGGGCTGCCCGCCTTGCCGGTCGCCACCGCGGCCCAGGCGCTGGTGGTATGAGCGGCGCCTCGGGACGGCTCGACGGCGTGCTGGCGCGCTACCAGGAGATCGAGGAGCGCCTGGCCGACCCTGAGGTGCTGGCCGACCACCGCGCCCTGACCGAGCTGGGCCGGGAGCAGAGCCGGCTCCGTCCGGTGGTCGAGATCAGCCACCGGCTCGACGCCGCCCGGCAGGCGGAGGCCGAGGCCCGCGAGCTGCTGGAGCGCGAGTCCGACCCCGAGATGATCGAGATGATCAAGGAGGAGCTCAAGGGCCAGCGCGAGACCATGGAGCGGCTGGAGACCGAGCTGCCGGTGCTGCTGCTGCCGCCCGACCCCAACGACGACCGTCCGGTGATCGTGGAGATCCGCTCCGGCACCGGCGGCGACGAGGCGGCGCTCTTCGCCGCCGACCTGTTCCGGATGTACCAGCGCTACGCCGCCCTGCGCCGGTGGCCGGTGGAGGTGCTCGACTCGGGGATCACCGAGGGCGGCGGCTTCAACCGGGTGACGTTCGAGGTCGACGCCCCCGGCGCCTACTCGCGGCTGAAGTTCGAGTCCGGGGTGCACCGGGTCCAGCGCGTGCCCGCCACCGAGGCCCAGGGCCGGATCCACACCTCGACGGCGTCGGTCGCCGTGCTGCCCGAGCCCGACGAGCTGGAGGTGGTGATCCGCGACGAGGACATCGAGATCGACGTCTACCGCTCCACCGGCCACGGCGGCCAGTCGGTCAACACCACCGACTCGGCCGTCCGCATCACCCACCGGCCAACCGGCCTGGTGGTCACCTGCCAGGACGAGAAGTCGCAGCTCAAGAACAAGAACAAGGCGATGAAGGAGCTGGCCGCCCGCCTATACGACCGGATGCAGCGTGAGCAGCAGGACGCGATCTCCGCCGAGCGCCGCAGCATGATCGGCTCCGGCGACCGCAGCGAGAAGATCCGGACCTACAACTTCAAGGAGAACCGGATCAGCGACGAGCGCCTCGACGGCCCCATCTACCGCCTCGAAGCCCTGATGGCCGGCGAGCTGGACCTGGTCATCGACCCCCTGATCGTGGTCCAGCAGGCGCGGCTCCTGGCCGGGGACGCGGACGGCCGCTGAGGCGGCGGCGATGCCGGAGAGGGTGCTGGAGCTGGTCGGCAAGGCCGCGCCCTACCTGGCCCGCAACGGCTCCACCTCGCCCCGCCTGGACGCCGAGCTGCTGCTCGCCGAGGCGCTGGGCTGCAAGCGGATGGACCTCTACCTGCAGTTCGAGCGGCCCCTGATCGACGCCGAGCTGACCCGCTTCCGCGAGCTCTGCCGGCGCCGCGCCGGGGGCGAGCCGATCGCCTACATCCGGGGCCGCAAGGAGTTCTTCTCGATCGAGCTGGAGGTCAGCCCCGACGTGCTCGTGCCCCGTCCCGAGACCGAGATCCTGGTGGAGGAGGCGCTGCGGCTGCTGCGGGCCCGGGCCGAGGCCGAGGGGCGGGCCGGTGATGCCGCCGAGGATCGCGAGGCCCCGGCCGAGCCTGCCGCCGGCGAGGCCGGTTCCCACCCCGACGCCCGGCGCGAGCCGCCCTGGCGCCTGCTCGACATCGGCACCGGCAGCGGCGCGATCGCCCTGGCGCTCCTCCACGAGCTTCCCGCCGCGACCGTGGTGGCGACCGACGTCTCCGCGGCCGCACTGGCGGTGGCCCGGCGGAACGCGGGACGGCTCGGCCTCTCCGGCCGGGTCGAGCTTCGCGAGGGCGATCTCGACGCCGGCGCCGCCGGGCCCTTCGACCTGGTCGCCGCCAACCTGCCCTACATCGACCCCGGCTGGGCCGACGCCGTAACCCCGGAGGTGGCGGCGACCGAGCCCGGGCTGGCGCTCTTCGCCGGCCGCGACGGCATGGACGAGATCGGCCGCCTCCTGCCCCGGCTGCCCGGCCTGCTGGCGCCCGGTGGCGCCGCGCTGCTGGAGTTCGACCCCCGGATGCTGGCGCCGCTGCTGGCGGCCGCCGCCGAGGCGGCGCCGCGGGCGCGGGTGATCAAGGACCTCGCCGGGCTCGACCGGGTGCTGGTGCTGGAGACCTGACGATGGGCGATCTCACCGACGCGGTCGCCGCCATCGGGGGTGGCGGCCTGGTCGTCTTCCCCACCGACACGGTCTTCGGCCTCGGCTGCCTGGCCGCCGACCCGGCGGCCCGGCGGCGCCTCTACGCCGTCAAGCGCCGCGACCCCTCGCGGCCGGCGATCCTGATGGCCGCCACCCTGGCGGCGCTGGAGCCCTGGGTGGTGCTCGACGACCGTGCCCGCGAGCTGGCCGGCGAATTCTGGCCCGGCGCGCTGACCCTGGTGCTGCCCGTGACCAGCCGGGCCGCGGCCGAGCTGGGCGAGGTGGTGCAGGCGGAGCCTCAGGCCGCGGTCGCGGAGCCGGGCCGGCTGCTGCCCGGGGCATCGCCGGGGCGGCGCCGGGGGGGGCCGGCGGTCGCCGCCCCACGGCCCGGAACCCCCACCCTGGCCGTGCGCATCCCCGACCACCCGGTGGCCCTGGCCCTCCTGCACGCCGCTCCCGGCCCGCTGGCGACCTCCAGCGCCAACCGCGCCGGCGAGCCGGCGCCGACGACCCTGGCGCAGGCCCGGGCCGCGCTGGGCGGCGCCGTCGACGCCTACCTCGACGGCGAGGTCAGCCTGGGGGTGGCCTCTTCTATACTCGATCTCGCCCACGGAGCGCCCCGGTTGATCCGCCAGGGGAGCATCCCGCCCGAGAGGTTGCTGCGCTGACGCCGATCCCTGACCGCATCCCCCTCGAGGAGGTCTACATGCGCCTCGCCGAGGAGCTGGCGCGCCGGAGCACCTGCCGCCGGCGCTCGGTCGGCGCGGTCATCACCAGCGCCGACCTCACCCGGGTGCTCGGCGTCGGCTACAACGGCGGGGCGCGGGGGCTGCACAACGACTGCCTGGCCCCCGGTGAGCCCGACGATCCCTGCCTGACCTGCATCCACGCCGAGACCAACGCGGTCGCCAAGGCCGGCGCGGTGGAGGAGGGGAAGTGGGCCTTCGTGACCTGGAGCCCCTGCGTGCTCTGCGCCACCCTGCT
>DASZGP010000135.1:0-1842 GCA_035938695.1 Candidatus Dormiibacterota bacterium
GAAGGGCAGGCCGGCCTCACCCGCCACCACCGCATATCGCGGCGCGTACCGTCTCATCAGGTCCAGCGCCGCCTCGTCGTCCCTGCCCACCCGGCACCACCCCGGCCAGTCGTGGGCGCAGGCGAAGACCCGCTTGGCGCCGGTCTCCAGGTAGACCCTCACAGCAGGACGAGCTTACGCCGGCCGGGCCTCAGCGGCGCAGCGGAAGGCCGGTCCGGGGATCGGTCAGGGCGGGGTCGATCTGGGCCAGCTCGCGCAGCCAGAAGTCGCGGTTGACAAGCTCGGGGTGGGGGATGGTCAGGCCCCCGCCGTCGACCACCAGGTCGCCCAGGAGGAGGATGTCGAGGTCGAGCTCGCGGGGGCCCCAGCGCGGGTGGTCGGGGACGCGCCCCGCGGCCGTCTCGAGCTCCTGGCACAGCGCCAGCAGAGCCCGGGGCGACAGCTCGGTCTCGACCGCCACCACCTGGTTGAGGAAGGGCGGCTGGTCGGTGACCCCGATGGGGGCGGTCTCCTCGACCGCGGAGGCCGCCACGACGGCTCCGGCCCCGGCCAGGCCGCGGCGGGCGGCGTCCAGGTGGGCGGCGCGGTCGCCGAGGTTGCTGCCGAGCGCGATCAGCGCTCTCACGGCTGCGCCGGCACCGCGCCGCCGCCCGCCTCCGCCGCCGCGGTCAGGGCCGCTCCAGGGGCGAGTTGCCGCGGACCACCGCGTCGGCCATCCGGACCACCCTGGCCATCTCCCGGACGTCGTGCACCCGCACCATGTCGGCGCCCCCGGCGACGCCCAGGGCGACGGTCGCGGCGGTGCCCTCCAGGCGATCCTCGACGGGGAGGTCGAGGACCAGGCCGATGGTCGACTTGCGCGAGGTCCCCAGCAGCACCGGCAGCCCCAGGCCGCGCAGCTCGCCGAGGCGGCGGAGCAGGGCCAGGTTGTGCGCCGGGGTCTTGCCGAAGCCGATGCCGGGATCGACCAGGAGGCGGTCGCGCTGGACGCCGGCCGCCAGGGCCCCATCGACCGACCGGCGCAGCGAGTCGATCACCGCCGCCACGACGTCGCCGGCGTAGTCGGTGCCGTCCTGGTTGTGCATCAGGACCAGCAGCGCCCCGTGCCCGGCGGCGAGCTCGGCCAGGCGCGGCTCCCGCTTCAGCCCCCAGACGTCGTTGACGATCGCCGCCCCGGCCTGAAGCGCGGCGGCCACGACCTCGGCGCGGTAGCTGTCGACGCTCACCGGCACCCCGGACTCCGCGACCAGCGCCGGCAGCACCGACATGACGCGGTCGAGCTCCTCCTCCACCCCGACCTCCCGGTGCCCCGGCCGGGTGCTCTGGCCCCCGACGTCGAGGACGTCGGCGCCGTCGGCCACCATCCGCCGGCCCCGCGCCAGGGCGGCCTCGGCGCGCCCCGCCAGGCCGTCGCCGGAGAAGGAGTCGGGCGTCATGTTGACGATGCCCATGAGGTAGGTCCGGGCGCCCCAGGCGAAGTCCGCCCGGGGTGCGCTGCGCTGCTCGGCGGCCACGACAGCCATCCTAGCCGGGAGCCGAGGTGGCGTACCGGCCGCTAAGATCGACGCTCAGATGCGCTTCGCGGAGCTGCTGGCCGACCTGGCGCGCCACGGGATGGCGGCTCGCCGGGCCGGCGCTCTGGACCGCGATCCCGAGATCGCCGACCTCAGCCAGCAGGCCTCGGACATCCCCCCGGACGGGCTCTTCGTGGCCATCCGGGGCATGCGCACCGACGCCCACGACCTGCTGCCCCGGGCGGTCGCGGCGGGGGCGGTGGCGCTGCTGCTGGAGCGCGAGGTGGCGCTGCCCGGCGGCGTCCCCGCGGCGGTGGTGGACGACACC
>DASZGP010000136.1:0-7149 GCA_035938695.1 Candidatus Dormiibacterota bacterium
GCCGGGCAGGCCGATGAAGGGCTTGCCCCCCAGGCCGCCGACCGCCAGCGGCTTGCCGGGGCGCATCGCGACACGCCAGAAGTCCAGCTCGCCGATCTCCTCGACGGCGCGGCGGACGAGGTCGTACTCCCCCATGCTGACGCCGCCGACGCTGACCACCACGTCGGCGGTGGCGGCCCCGGCGAGGGAGCGGCGGAGCTCGTCCATGGTGTCCCGGGCGGGGCCGAGCCTGAACGGGATCGCGCCGGCCATCGCGGCGGCGGCGCCCAGACCGGGGCCGACGATGTTGACCACCTGTCCGGGGCCGGGCTCGTCCGCCACGTCCACCAGCTCGTCGCCGGTGGCCAAGAGCGCGATGGTGGGGCGCGGGATGCATACGGGCCACGCCGCACCGAGCGCCGCCAGGAGGGCGATCTGGTACGGGCCGAGGTGGGTCCCGGCGCGGAGGGCGAGGTCGCCGGCGCGGATGTCGGAGCCGGCGCGGCGGACGTTGCGGCCGGGATCGATACGGGCGTGGGCCAGGACCTCGGCGCCGAGCCGGGAACCGTCCTTGGCGGCGTCGCGCCCCTCGCCGCCGGGCGCCGCGCCCGGTGACGTGAGCTCGACCTCGATGACCGCGTCCGCGCCGGTGGGCAGCGGCGCCCCGGTCATGATCCGGACCGCCGTGCCGGGCTCGACCTCGCCGGCGAACACCGAGCCCGCCGCCACCTCGCCGGCCAGGCGCAGGCGCGCGGGCGCGGCGTCCGATGCCCCGGCCAGGTCGGCGGCGCGCACCGCGAAGCCGTCCATGGCCGAGTTGTCGAAGCCGGGCAGGTCGCGCCGGGCGACCTCGTCGGTGGCCAACACCAGCCCCGCGGCCTCGATCAGCGCCACCGGCCCGGGCGGCCGCTGGCGGGCCATCGCGACGATCCGCCGGCGGGCCTCGTCGACGCTGAGCAGGTCGGTCACCGCGCTACCCCCACGCCGCCGGCCGGGGCGGCCGGACCCCGGGCGTAGAATCCCCGCGTGCTGGTCGACGAGATCATCGCCGCCATCGAGACGGCGCGGGACAAGGTCATGGCGGACGAGGTCCGCGCCCTGGTCAAGCTCGGGCTGCCCAAGAACATGGCGGCCCAGACCGTGGGCAAGCAGTTCCGGGTCAAGGTCGACGAGGAGGAGTCCGGCACCCCGGACTTCGACGCCGCGCAGTGGGCGGACATCTCCTGACCTAGGGTGTCGGCGACGCGTCGGGGGGCGGGTCGCCGTTCTGGAAGGCGCTCACCAGGGCCGCGATCCGGGCCTTGTCGGGGATCAGCACGGCCCCCAGCAGGAGCTGCTGCGACGCCGATGGCGAGGTCACGTAGCTCGGCCCGACCGCGTACGTCTTGATCTGCCGGCCGGCCCCCGCCAGGGTCCGTGCCAGCCCCAGGATCTGGGCCGGGCTGAGGTTGGTGCTGACGTTGGTCCTGGCGATGTCCAGGAACTGGTTGAACTGCCCCAGCCGCTCCGGCTGGAGCAGCTTCTGGGACAGCGCCCGCATCAGCTTCTGTTGTCGCTGGTTGCGCCCGAAGTCGCTGAGCGGATCGTCGTGCCGGGAGCGGACGAACTCCAGGGCGCGCGCCCCGTCCATCAGCTGCAGCCCCGCCGGGATGTAGATCGGCATGTAGTCGTTGCCCTGCCCGGGGTACTGGTGGTCGGTGATCGGCCGGTCGGCGTCGATCTGCACCCCGCCCACCGCGTCGACCACCTGGCGGAAGCCGTCGAAGGTGGTGACGGCGTAGAACGGGACGTTGATCCCGGTCAGCTGCTCCATGGTCCTGACCGCCAGCGCCGCCCCCCCGCCGGGCAGATGGTCGACGGTGCCCAGGGTGTACGCCTCGTTGATCCGGTGGCCGGGCCCGTAGCCGGGGATGCTCACCAGCAGGTCGCGGGGCACGCTCAGCATCCGGGCCGCGTGGTGGTCGGTGTCCAGCGCCAGCAGGATCATGGTGTCGGAGTGCGGCACGTCGCCGGAGACGATCTTGCCGTTGGCGTCGTGCCGCTCGTCGGAGCCCATCACCAGCACGTAGACCGTGCCGCCGATGGAGACGCCCCCGGCGTCCGGCAGCCCCGCGTTGCCGCTGCCCGAGCAGGTGCTGACCGCGCACAGCGTGGACGCCAGCGAGTAAACCACGTACCCCACCGGCGCCAGCAGCGCGACCAGAACCGCGAGCACGATCCAGCGCATCCTGATCCGCCGCCGACCGGCGCCCAGGACCGGCTGGCCACCCGCCGGCCCGGCCGGCCCGAAACCGGCGAGCTCCGACCGCCGGCTCGCCCCCCGGCCACCGTCGCGCAACCCCGCGCGGCGCCGCCTTCGCTCAGCCATGCGGGCCAAGTCTAGCCCGGCCACCCCTGGCCCATTGCCGCCCTGGTCTTAGAATCTGACCCTGGCGGTCGCCTAGCTCAGCTGGTTAGAGCGCTCGGTTCACATCCGAGAGGTCGGGGGTTCGAGTCCCTTGGCGACCACCACCCTTGACAGATGTCGAACACGACCAGCCGCCTCCTGGCGGGCGAGTCAGGGCCTGTACGTCCCTCCTCGTGGTTGAACAGCCATGACGGTGCGGTACGCCGCCAATCCGGCGGCCACCTGGCCCGCCGCCTGCGAGTCAAGCCCATCAGAGGAACGGCTGGCGTGCTGGAGATGACGTGGTCGTTCGCGGGCCCGGATGGGAGGGCTACCTTTGAGCTTGTAACCGTCGAGGGGGAGCAGCGGATCCGCTGGCGCCGGGTGGGTGGACACGAGGTTTTCAGGCGCCCTTGACGAGCGGTTGGCGACGGCTGGAGGGCAGGTTTGTTGGGAATGCCGGGCCAACATTGCTGATTGGGACCAATACCCAGCCAGGAAAGGGGAATTGAGATGACGGCCACAGCCTTCAACCAGAAGACGATCGACGAGTTCCATGCCAAGCAGGGACGCGGGGTCGGCCCGTGGGGCGACAACCTGCTGCTGATGACCTCGCGGGGCGCCGGCAGCGGCCAAGAGGTGACCACCCCGCTGGTGCACCGTCAGGACGGAGACCGGTACGTGGTGGTGGCGTCCAAGGGCGGGGCCCCGGAGCATCCGCTGTGGTTTCGCAACGTCGAGGTCAACCCGATCGTGGACGTCGAGCGGGCCGGACCTGGCGGTGTGGAGCGCTTCCAGGCACGGGCCACGCGGCTCTCCACCGGACCCGAGCGCGACCGTCTGTACGCATACATGACCGAGGTCTGGCCCGCCTTCGCCGACTACCAGGCCAAGGCCGGACGCACGATCCCGGTGGTGGTGCTCGAACCCCTGGAGTAGCCCACCGTGGGCAGGGCCACCGCCCGCCTGGTCGCGGTGATCGCCATCCAGGTCGACGGATGTGACCCCGTCCCCGGGAGGCGCAATCTCGCCTCGGGGCGAGTCGTGGCCTAGCATTGGAGTCGCGGCCGAACCGCATGGGAACCGCGGGCCTCCCCCGAGACCTGCGGTTCCCTTGACCGACAGCTCGCTCATCGAGGTGCCCACGTGCCCGACGCCATCCTGCTCTACGGGGAGAGCTACCACCATCCCAGCATCCTGTACAAGACCGGCTTCCTGGCGCCGGACCCGGTGGTCTACATCGAGATCGGGGGCAGCAAGACGCTGCTGGTCAGCACCCTGGAGGTCGGGCGGGCGCAGAAGCAGGCCAGGGTCGACGAGGTCATCGACTGGGAGACCCTCGGGTTCTCCGGGCTGCAGCGCCAGGCCAAGGGGCCGGACGAGGCGTTCGGCAAGCTGATCGCCACCCTGCTCACCGACCGGGGCGTGGGGGAGGTCAGGGTGGAGCCGGACTTCCCGATCGGCCTGGCCCGGGCGCTGGAGGCCAACGACGTCGTGGTCAGCGCCGACCAGCCGCTCTTCGGCATGGCCCGGCGTCAGAAGCAGCCCCACGAGATCGACGCCATCCACGCCTCCCAGCGGGCGGCGCAGGCGGCGATGGGCCGGGCCCAGGCCATGCTCCGCGACGCCCAGACCGTCGACGGCGTCCTCCACCTCGGCGGCGAGCCGCTGACCAGCGCCCGGCTGATCGCGGCCGTGGACGCCGAGCTGCTCCAGCACGGCTGCGGCATCGAGGGCACCATCGCCGCCGGCGGCGCGGGCGCGGCCGACCCCCACGTCAGCGACAGCGGGGTGCTGAAGGCCGGTGAGGCGGTGATCCTCGACATCTTCCCCTTCGGCAAGTCCAGCCGGTACTTCGGCGACATGACCCGGACCTTCGTCGTCGGCCAGCCGAGCGAGACCTGGCTGCGGATGTACGACGCGGTCCACGCCGCCTACCGCAACGCGCTGGCCAAGGTGCGCGCCGGGATCAACGCCCGGGAGGTCCACCTGGAGGTCTGCCGGACGCTCTACGAGGCCGGCTTCGGGACCCTGGTCGAGGGTTACCGGCGCGAGGGTGTCCCGGCCATGATCCACGGCACCGGCCACGGTGTGGGCCTCGAGATCCACGAGGCGCCCCGGGTCTCGGACGTCGAGGTGGAGCTGGTGGAGGGCGACGTGATCACCATCGAGCCCGGCCTCTACCACCCCGACTTCGGCGGGGTGCGGATCGAGGACACCGTGGTGGTGACCGCCGACGGCCACCGCAACCTGACCGACTACCCGACGGGCTGGACGCCGTGAGGCTGGCCGGCGCGCGGGTCCTGGTCACCGGCGCCTCGCGGGGGATCGGCGAGCACGTGGCCCTGGAGCTGGCCCGCCACGGCGCCCGGCTGGCGCTGGCGGCGCGGGGCGAGAGGGAGCTGCGCCGGGTCGCCGAGGCGGTCGAGGCGGGGGGTGGCGAGGCCCACGTGATCGTCACCGACATGGCGGTCGAGGCCCAGGTCCGGAAGATGGTGGCGGAGGCCGAGGAGGCGCTCGGCGGGCTCGACGTGCTGGTCAACAACGCCGGCTTGGGGCTCTCCGGGCCGCTGCGGGAGGTCAGGCCGGAGGACCTGCGCTACGTGCTGGAGGTCAACACCGTGGCCCCGCTGATCGCCGCCCAGGCGGCGCTGCCGGGGATGCTCCAGCGCCGGCGGGGGCGGATCGTCAACGTCGCCTCGGTGGCCTCCCACGTGGTGACCCCGGGCCTGGGCGGGTACGCCGCCACCAAGTTCGCCATCCGGGCCTGGGGCGACGCCCTGCGGATGGAGCTGCAGGGCACCGGCGTGGGGCTGACGGCGGTCTACCCCGGCCCGATCCGCACCGATTTCGTGGCCAACGTCCGCGGGCGGCGTGGCGGCTTCGTGCCGGAGACGCCGATCGGGGCCTCGGTGGAGAGCTGCGCCGCCACCATCGTGGCGGCCATCGCCCACGACCGCACCGAGGTCTTCATCCCGCGCTACTGGCAGGGGGCGGTGGGCGCCAACAACCTGGCGCCCCAGCTGCTGCGCACCTTCGGGCGGCGCGGGACCAGGGCGATGACCACGGTGGTCGACCGGATCGGCATCCGCCGCTAGGGCCGGCCGCCGGGCGCCGTCAGGTCAGGCGCAGTCGGCGCAGTGGGCCTCGCCGCGGGCCGCCGCCATGGCCTCGGCGGCCTCGCCCCGGATCCACCAGATCATCGCCAGGCCGGCCAGCGGGTCGGCCCACCACCAGCCGAGGAGGTTGTTGAGGGCCAGCCCGGCGAGCAACGTCACCGCCATGTAGAGGCAGACCGCGGAGCACGCCGCGTCGGCCCGCATGGCCGAGCTGTGGAGGCGGTCGGAGAGCGCCAGCCGCCAGCGCCAGAGCACCGGCATGATCGCCACCGAGGCCAGCGCCAGGGCCAGGCCGAGAGTCGACGGCTGGGGATGGTGCCCGGTCAGCAGGGTCCAGGCGGAGCTGAGCACGATGTAGGCGGCCACGGCGTAGAGGCCGATGCCCACCAGCCGGGAGGCCCGGCGCTCGGCGTCGTCGTCCGTCATCCTGCCCCGGTCGAGCAGCCGCCGCAGCACCACCGCGGCGGTGAAGACCTCGATCGCGCTGTCGGCGCCGAAGGCGGTCAGGGCCACCGAGCCGGCGGCGATCCCCGCCGCCACCGCCACCACGCCCTCCACCAGCATCCAGGCGATCGTCAGCGACTGCGCCAGACGGGCTTCGCGGACCGGGCCGGGCCGCAGGGCGACGGTGCTCATGCAGTCAATGTTGCCACGAGGCTCGGCCCGGGAAACAGCACGGTGGCGTCACATTCCGAACCCCGAGCCGGGGCGGCGCCAAAAGCAAGAGGCGGCTCCGGATGGAGCCGCCTCTCTGTCACGTCCGGGCTTCGAGGGCCCGAAGGTTCAGCGCTGGTCAGTGGTCGCCGCCACCATGGCCGTGGTCGCCGCCGGACTTGTGATCGTCCTTGCCGCCGCTCTTGTCGGCATTGGCGTTGGCGTTGCCGTTCTCACCGTGAGCGTTCTCGGCGGCCTCGGACTGGCCCTCGTCGGTGTCGGCGGGCTTGCACTCGCCGGCCTCGTCGGCCTGGCGCGCCGCCTTTTCGGAGGTGTCCTCGGGCTTGTCGGTCGCGGCCTGGTTGGCCTCGGCGCTCTCGTCGTCGTTGGCGCCCTCGGCCTGCTCGCGGGCCTGCTGCTCGGACTTGTCCTCAGCCTGCTCGGCCTGCTTCTCGGAGGCCTCCTCGGCCGGGTCCGGGGTGGTGCAGGTGGGCGCCGGCGCGGACGATGCCGTCACCACCGGCGCGACCACCACCGGTGCGGTGGTCGTGGCGGCCGCGACGTCGGCCGTCGGGCTGGCGGCGGGGGCCACGTCGTCCGCGACCGCCTCGCCGTGGGGCAGCTCGGGGGCGACCACGACGACCACGGGGTCGGTCTTGTCGCCGCCGAGATGGGGCAGGTTGCCGGCCAGCGCGGTCGTCGCGCCGATGACGGCAACCCCCGCCGCGACCAGCGCGGCGGACCGGAACTTGCCGGTGATCAGGTCAAATTTCACTCGAAGATCCTCCTTGGAAGGGCACTGCCGAGATTGCCAACGCCCCGTCTCGCCGCCCTCTTCATTGTGACGGCGACTGTTACATCACCGCCGCCGGGCCTGGCTCCCGGCTACTCCTCGGCCATGAACGGGTAGCGGTAGTCGGTCGGCGGGACGTGGGTCTCCTTGACCGTCCGGGCCGAGACCCAGCGCAGCAGGTTGAGGTGGGAGCCGGCCTTGTCGTTGGTGCCCGACGC
>DASZGP010000137.1:0-5486 GCA_035938695.1 Candidatus Dormiibacterota bacterium
CCCGCCTTGAGGATGCCGAAGTAGACGATGGGGAACTGCGGGACGTTGGGCAGCATGATCCCGATCCGCTCCCCCGGCTTGATCCCCGCCGCCCGGATCCCGTTGGCCACCTGGTTGGCGGCCCCGTTGAGCTGCGCGTAGGTGAGCTTGAACTGGTCCAAGATCAGGGCCAGCTTGTCGGGCGACTTCTTGGTCGTCTCCTCGAGGATGACGGCGAGGTTCAAGCTCATCTAGGGCACCTCCAGAAGTGGGCAGCCGGCCGCTGCGCGCCCGCCGGCACGCGGCTGTGGGGAGTTCATTCTGGCCGTGCGCCGAGTTCGGCGTCAAGGCGGATCGGCCGGCGGTTCCCTCCGCCAGGGTGTTTGGCCACGGCTGATTCTGCGCCGGCGGCCACTGGGCTATGCTCCCGCCGATGACCGTGGAAGCCGAGGGCCCGATCTGGGAGGAGCCGCTGCGCGGCGACTACCCCGATCCCCGGCTGCTGGCCCTGCCCGGCCTGGAGGTCATGCGCGCCTTCCACGACGGCCGCGTGCTCCCGCCCAACATCCACCACCTGGTCGGCCTCAGCTTCGACGCGGTGGAGCGCGGCCGGGCGGTCTTCACGATGCCGGCCACGGGGTGGCTGCTGGCCCCCCAGGGGGTGGTCGCGGGGTCGACCCTGGCGCTCCTGGTCGACGGCCCACTGGGCTGCGCGGGGCAGTCGATGATGCCGGCGGCGACACCCTATACCACGGCCGAGATGTCGCTCTCCTTCATCCGCCCGGTGACCGCCGAGAGCGGGGTGCTGACGGCCACCGGCACCTGCGTCCACGCCGGCCGGACGGTGGTGCTCACCGAGGTCGACGTCACCGACGCCACCGGCGCCCGGGTGGCCCGCGGCGGCAGCCGGCTGATCTGCCTGCCGGCGCTGCCGATCCCGCCGGAGGTGCTGGAGGACCTCCACGCCAACCCGCCCCGTCCGGCCGTCCGCGAGTGGGACACACCACCGCCCTGGCAACGCCCGGCGCGCGGCCAGACGCTGCCCCGGGAGACCTGGGACCGCCTCGGCGGCCTCGACGTGCTGCGCGGCTGCATCGACGGCTCCCTGCCGGCGCCGCCCGTCACCCACCTCATCGGCATCCGCCCCCTGAGCGCCGAGGAGGGCAGCTGCACCTGGACCATGCCGGCCTCGGAATGGTCCTCGGCGCCGGTGCCGGGCCGGATGTACGGGGGCGCCATCGCCTACTTCGCCGGCAACACGGTGGAGGGGGCGATCATGACCACCATCCCCGCCGGCGCCGCGATGGCCACCGTCGACCTCAAGGTCTACTTCCTCCGCCCGGTGGTCCCCGACGGGCGCCCGCTGACCTCGTCCGGCACCGTCGTCCACCGCGGCCGCAGCGTGGCCGTCGCCACCGCCGAGGTGCGTGACGCCGACGGCAGGCTGGCCGCGCTGGCCACCGGGTCGGCCATGGTCCTGCCCGGCCGCCCGGCCCGCCTGGCCTCGCCCGAGGACCGCGCCGAGGGCTGACCCGGGGGCCCAGCTGAGGCGGCAGCGCCAGGAGCGAGCGGAGCCTCAGCTCGGGCGGCCGGCTCAGACCGGGCGGCGACCCCAGGCGGAGACCATCAGCGGCGGGTAGCCGACGCGCCCGCTGCCGGCGTCGCGGGCCTCGGCGATTGCAGCGGCGACGTCGGCGTCGCCCATCAACCCCGCGTCGACCAGCCGCGGCCCCATCTGCTCCAGCATCAACGGCAAGCCCTCGATCTCCGGGGTGCCCGTGGTGCCCAGGCGCAGGTGGGCCTCGTTGCCGACCTCGGCCAGGCCGGCCTGGCGCATCAGGCGGGGCAGGCGGCGGCTGAAGGTGGCGTCGAAGCCGACGGCGGCGAAGAGCCTGGCGATGGCCTCGGCGACGCGCGCCTGGAGCTCGGAGGGAGGGTCGAAGACGCCCCAGGTGATGAAGTCGAAGTCCTCGACCAGGAGCCAGCCGCCCGGCTTCAGCGCGTCCACCAGCCGGACCAGGACCGCCTCCCGCTCGGGGACGTGCTCCAGCAGCAGGCGGGCGTGGATCAGGTCGTAGGCGGCATCGTCGAGCGGGTCGCGGACGACGTCGTGGCGCCGGACCTCCAGGTGGTCGTGCTCGATGGCGTCGAGGAAGCGGGTGTCGAGGTCGGTGGCCACCACCCGGCCGCCCGGCGCCACCCGGTCGCAGAGCCAGGCCGCCACGGTGCCGGTGCCGCCGCCCAGCTCCAGCACCCGCCAGCCCGGGGCCACCCCGAGGTCCGCCAGGTGACGGTAGGTGCCGGCGTTGTAGACGCTGCCCAGCGCCTCCAGGCGATCGCGCTCCCGCTCCCAGGCGGGGTCGAAGACGTAACGCGTCGCGATGGTCATGCCGAGCACCTCCTCTCAGTCCCTGGCCGCCTGCCGGGGCGTCCCACGATATCAGCCCTCGGGCCCGCGGCTACGTCCCCGCGATCATCTGGGTCGAGAGCTTCATGCGGTCCAGCACCGCCTGCCCGTCGGGGGTCAGGCCGGCGGCCGACATGGCGTCGCCCATGAGCTGGGGCTGGCCGAAGTCGAAGATCCGGATCGGCTGGTACCAGGCGTCGACCAGCCTGCCGTCGACGAAGGCGTAGTGGCCGACGACGCCGTTGCGGGGGTCCTCCTGGCCGGGGTCGGGGGTCCACATCTGGTCGAAGACGAAGTTGCCGTGGGCGTAGGTGATCAGGTGGCCCCTGTAGATCTCGACGCCCTGGACCGCGTGGGGGTGGTTGCCGATGACCAGGTCGGCGCCGTCGTCGACGGCCAGGTGGCCGATCTCCCGGGGGTCGTCGGGGGCGATCACGTCGCCGGTGCTCTGGGGCGTGAGGACGTACTCCTTGCCCCAGTGGAACTCCACGATCACGATGTCGGCGTTGGGGCGGGCGAGGTCGATCTGGCGCTTCATCTCGGCGCGGTCGATGTGGACGCCGATGCCGTTGAAGCCGAGGAAGGCGAAGCGGACGTTCTTGACCGTCAGGTAGGCGATCAGGCCCAGGCCGGCGGGGCGGATGCCGTGGTCGGTGAGCAGCTTGATGGTGCTGCTGCTGCCCTTGGCGCCGTAGTTGGTCAGGTGGTTGTTGGAGAGGCTGGCGACGTCGACCCCGGCGTAGGTCAGGCCGTCGACGAAGCGGGGGTCGCCGCAGAAGGTCAGGCCGGTCTCGCTGACCGGGCAGCCGGTGAACAGCGGGGCCTCGAGGTCGATCAGGCGGACGTCGCCGGCCAGCGTGCTCCTGGCGGCGCGGAAGGGCCAGAGGAAGTCGTTGCGGCTGACCATGACCTGGTTGACCTTGCGCGCCGGGATGACGTCGCCGGTCACCACCAGGCTGACCACCCGAGCCGGGTCGATGCCCCTCAGCGCCGCGGCGTGGGCCGCGTAGGGGGCGAAGATCGACGCCGTGGTCAGCGCCGCCGGCGGGCTGGGGCTGGGGCTCGGCGCCGCCGAGGCGCCGGCCGGGGCGGAGGGGCTGGCGTGGGAGGTCGGGCCGGCGGCCGGCGCGCAGGCGCCGAGGAGGAACGCGGCCAGCAGGAGCACCCGGTGGGCGCCGGGCACCCGCCGCGGGACCGGGGAGGGCCGGGCACCGCCTCCCGGAACGCTCAGTGGCGCGCCTCCGGGAGGGCCAGGCGGACGGTGGTCTTGGCCACCAGGCGATCGTCGTCGTCCTCGATCAGCACCTCCCAGAGGTGAACCGTGCGGCCGTGCTGGAGCGGTCTGGCGGTGGCGTGGAGGGTGCCGCCGCGGGTCGCCCGGATGAAGCTGGTGTGATTCTCCAGGCCGACCGCCTGGCGCCCGTCGCGGGCCGCCCAGAGCGCCGCCCCCATCGAGGCCAGGGACTCGCCGATCGCCGCGTAGACCCCGCCGTGGACGATGCCGTAGGGCTGCATGTGGCGCTCGGGGTCGAGCACCAGGCTGCCGCTGACGGCCTCCAGGGTGACGCTGTCGAGGACCAGGCCGATCAGCCCGTCGAACGGCACGCGGACCTCGCGGAACTGGTCCACGTAGTCCTGCTCGGCCACCGGTCCCTCCGACATGACAAGCGCAAGTATCGCCAAACCCGCCGCCGCCCCGCGCGCGGGGGCCGGTGTCGGCTACCGTAGTCGCCGTGCCCAGGATGCCCAAGGTCGCCGCCACCGCGCTCGGGGCGATGGTCGGCGCCGCGCTGGCCTACCCGCCCTCCCGCCGCCAGATCGTCAGGGTCGGGCGGGTGGCGCTCGACGCCCTGGCCCTCAGGCTCCAGGGGGAGATGGCCGAGAGCCTGCTGATCCTGACCTGCGAGGGCCACCGCAGCGGGCTGCCGCGGACCGTCATCCTCTCCGGCCTGGAGCTCGACGGCGACCTCTACGTGCTCTCCTGGAGCCGCCACGCGGCCTGGCTGCGGAACGTCGAGCGCCACCCCCAGGTGGTGGTCGACGACCGGGTCAAGGTGCGCCGGGCGACGGCCGAGCCGGTGCCCGGCGAGGTGGCAGAGCGGGTCCGGCAGAGCTTCGTCGAGTCGCGCGTGCCGGCGCCGCTGCGTTCCGCGCTGGGGCGGGAGGGCGCGCCGCTGGGGCCGGGGCTGCCGGTGGTCCGGCTGGTCCCGAGGTGAGCCGGGCGCTGCTGGTCGCCAACCCGGCGGCCGGCGGCAGCGCCGGCGCCGACCTGGCCGGGGAGGCCCTGCGGCTGGCGCGGGCTGCCGGCTGGGAGGCCGAGCTGGCCTGGACGGAGACCCCGGGCCACGCCTTCCTGCTGGCGGAGGAGGCCGCCGCCAACGGCGCCGGGGCGGTGATCGCGGTCGGGGGAGACGGCACGGTGCGGGAGGTCGCCGCCGGGCTGGCCGGGACCGGGCGGGAGAGCGCGGGCCGGCCGGCGAGGGGCCCGCGGTCGGGCTCGGAGGACGGGGCCGGCGACCACGCGCGAGCGGACGCCGCGCCGGTGGGGGCGGCGCTGGGGATCGTGCCCGCCGGCCGCGGCAACAGCACCTACCGGGAGCTGCACGGCACGGCGCCCTGGGCCGAGACCCTGGCCGCCGCGCTGCGGTCCGGCCGGACGCGCGCGGTCGACATGATCCGGGTCGACCCCACCGGCGAGCTGGCCCTTCTGGGCTTCAGCGTGGGCTGGTTCGCGCAGGTGGTGGAGATGGCCCAGCGCCCCGGGGCGGGCGACTACGCCGGCGTCGCCCAGGCCGCGGCGGCGGCGCCGGTGCGCTTCACGGCCCACGTCAGCCTGGACGGCACGACCCTGGCGGACGGCGCCCTCGGCCTGGTCGCGGCCGGCGGCGCCCGCGTGCGCGGGCGCGTGTTCCCCATCTTCCCCGAGTCCCGCATGGACGACGGCCTGCTAGAGGTGATGACCGTCGCCGCCGTCGCGCCGGCGCGCTTCGCGGAGCTGTTGGGGGCGGTGCTCCAAGGCCGGCACGGCGAGCAGCCGGAGGTCGCCGTGGCACGCGGCCGGGAGCTGGTGATCCGCTCCGGGCTGCCCCTGCCGGCGGAG
>DASZGP010000138.1:0-8126 GCA_035938695.1 Candidatus Dormiibacterota bacterium
CCGGGGGGTGGCGGAAGAGGCGCTCGGGGAACCCCAGGGTGATGGAGATCGGCACCCGCATGTCGGGGTAGCCCATCTGGGCCTTGGTCGAGCCGTCGACGAAGTGGATCAGGCTGTGGACGATCGACTGGGGATGGATCAGCACCTTGATCCTGTCGTAGGGGATGTCGAAGAGGTGGTGGAGCTCGATCACCTCCAGCGCCTTGTTCATCATGGTGGCGGAGTCGATGGTGATCTTGGGCCCCATCTTCCAGGTGGGGTGGCGGAGGGCGTCCTCCACGGTCACCTTGGGTAGCTGGGCCAGCGGGGTCTCGCGGAAGGGGCCGCCGGAGCCGGTCAGGGTGACGGCGTCGATGGTGGTCAGGTCCTCGCCCCAGCGGCACTGCCAGACCGCCGAGTGCTCGCTGTCGATGGGCAGGATCCAGCGGCCCCGCTCGCGCGCCGCCGCCATCACCAGCTCGCCGCCCATCACCAGGGCCTCCTTGCTGGCCAGGGCGACGTCCTTGTCGGCCTGCAGCGCGCTCAGCGCCGGCTTCAGCGACGCGGCCCCGCTGATGGCCACGATCACGAAGTCGGCTCGGGGCTCGACGGCGGCCTTGACGATGGCCTCGGGCCCGACCTCGATGCCCTCGGGCACCTTGACCCCGGCCGCCGGGGAGGCCACCGCGGCGTAGGCGTCGGGGTAGCGGACGCGGAGCCGGGAGAGGCCCTCGACGTCGCTGCCGGAGGCGATCGACACCAGCTGGAAGCGCTCCGGGAACTCCTCCACCACCTCGACCACCTGGCGGCCGATCGAGCCCGTCGCCCCCAGCAGCGCGACCTTGTGGACGTTCACTCCACACGCTCCGCCTTGCGCAAGCGCAAGTTGCTCGCCTCCACACGCTCCGCCTTGCGCAAGTGCAAGTTGCTCGCCTCCACACGCTCCGCCTTGCGCAAGCGCAAGTTGCTCATTGCGGCAATCTCGTGTGCAGGACCAAGGCCAGGTAATAGTAGGCGACCCCCGCGAGCATCACGAGGCTGTCGATGCGGTCCAGCATGCCGCCGTGGCCGGGCACCAGGTTGCTGGCGTCCTTGAGGCCGGCGGCGCGCTTGAGCTGCGATTCGACGAGGTCGCCGGCCTGCGCCGCCACGCTCAGCAGGGCCCCCAGGACCAGGCCGTGGATCAGCGGCAGGTCGAGCAGCTGGGTGAAGGCGGCAAAGAACAGGGTGCCGGCCAGGAAACCGCCCACCGCCCCCTCGATGCTCTTCTGGGGGCTGATCTGGGGGAAGAAGCGGTGGCGGCCGAGGCGGCTGCCGACCAGCAGCGCGGCGGTGTCGCCGAAGATCGCGCACCCCGCCAGCGCCGCGATCCAGCCCAGCCCGACGTGGCCCGGGTCGGGGCTGCGCATGTTCAGCAGCGCGTAGTAGAAGCCCAGCGACCAGCCCAGGTACAGGGCGCCCGCGACGCCGTAGGCCCAGCGGGTCATGCCGTCCACCGGGCGGGGCGAGAAGACGTAGGCCGAGAGCCCGGCGAAGACCGCCAGCGTCACCGCCAGGGGCACCACCCAGGCGCCCAGCGCGGAGAGCTGGAAGCGGAAGAGCAGGGCCAGGGTCAGGGGGAACAGCACCCATGGCGCGGCCGGAGCCCCGAGGCGGCGGGTGATCAGGTAGAACTCGACCGTCCCGACCATGATCAGCGCCGTCAGGACCACCGCGCTGGCGGCGAAGCCGCTGGCCAGCCCGCCCAGGATGGCGGCGATCAGGACCGCCGCCGAGAGCACCCGGACGACCATCGGGCTGAGCAGGCCCGGGCCCCGGCGGGGCGCGCCGGACACCGGGGCGTCGGCATCGGGCCGCTGAGCGCCCGCCCTGTCGGTGGCCGCCGCACCCCCGCCGTCGGACGCCGCGATGCCCGCGGCCGACGCCCTCATCGGCCCCGCATCCGCGGCCTTACGCGCTGGCATCGTGGCGCAGCCCGCCGAACTTGCGCTCCCGCGCGGCGTACTCGGCCAGCGCCGCCTCCAGGTCGGGCAGGTCGAAGTCGGGCCACAGCGTGTCGGAGAAGACGAACTCGGAGTAGGCGCTCTCCCAGATCAGGAAGTTTGAGATGCGGCGCTCGCCGGCGGTGCGGATGACGATCTCCGGCTCGGGCAGGTCGGGCTGGTAGAGCGCGCCGCTGATCGCCGCCTCGTCGATCTCCTCGGCCGGCACGCCGCCGGCCACCAGCCGGCGCACGGCATCCACCACCTCGGCGCGCCCGCCGTAGTTGATCAGCAGGTTGAGCACCCGGCGCTGGTTGTCGCGGGTCAGCGCCTCGGCGCTCTCGACCTTGCGCAGGAGCGCCGGCGAGAGCCCGTCGCGGCGGCCGGTGATGCGCACCTGGACGCCGTTCTGATGGAGCTCCGCGATCTCCCGGTCGAGGGTCTCCGAGAACAGCCGCATCAGGCCGGTGACCTCGGCCCGGGGGCGGGTCCAGTTCTCGGTCGAGAAGGCGTAGAGGCTGAGAACCGGGACCCCGATCTGGTCGCAGGCGGTCATCACCCGGCGGATCGCCCGCAGCCCGGCGCGGTGGCCCTCGAGGCGCGGACGGCGCTGGCGGCGGGCCCAGCGGCCGTTGCCGTCCATGATGATGGCGATGTGGCGGGGGAGGTCCATCTTGGCGGCGGTCGGGTGGACCCCGGTCAGACCTCCATGAGGTCGCGTTCCTTGGCCGCCGCCACCTGCTCGACCTGCTCGATGTGGCGGTCGGTGACCTTCTGGAGCTGGTCCATGGCGCGCTTGGCCTCGTCCTGGGAGATGTCGCCGTCCTTCTCCAGGAGCTGGATGCCGTGCTGCTCGTCGCGGCGGACGTTGCGCACCGACACCCGTGCCTCCTCCGCCTTGTGGCGCACCACCTTGACCAGCTCCTTGCGGCGGTCCTCGGTCAGGGGCGCGAAGGGGATGCGGATGACCTGGCCGTCGTTGGAGGGGTTGAGGTTCATCTCCGACTTGGTCAGGGCCTTCTCGATGGCCCCGATCGAGCCCCGGTCGTAGGGCTGGATCAGGAGCAGCCGGGCCTCGGGGGCGTGGATCTGGGCCAGCTGCTGGAGCGGGGTGGCGGCGCCGTAGTAGTCGACCTGGATGCGGTCCAGCAGCGACGGGGTGGCCCGCCCGGTGCGGACGGTGGCCAGCTCGTGGTGCAGCACCTCGATCGACTTGGCCATCTTCTTCTCGGCCTCGTGGATCAGGTCGTCGATCATCTTCCGGCCTTCGTCGCGACCAAGCTGCTCATTGTCACATCATCTCCCATACACCAGCGTGCCGATCTCCTCGCCCATCACCACCTTCTCGATGTTCCCCTCCTGCATCAGGTCGAAGACGATGATCGGGAGGTTGTTCTCCATGCAGAGCGTGATGGCGGTGGAGTCCATCACCTGCAGGCCCTGGTTGAGGACCTCCATGTACCCCAGGGTGGTGTAGCGCCGGGCGGCGGGGTCGAGCTTGGGGTCGGCGCTGTAGATGCCGTCGACCTTGGTCGCCTTGAGGATGATCTCGGCCCCCACCTCGACCGCGCGCAGGGCCGCCGTGGTGTCGGTGGTGAAGTAGGGGTTGCCGGTGCCGGCGGCGAGGATGATCACCCGGCCCTTCTCCAGGTGCCGGGTGGCCCGGCGGCGCACGTAGGGCTCGGCGATCTGGACCATGGTGATCGCCGACTGCACCCGGGTCGGCACGCCGGCCTTCTCCAGCGCGTCCTGCAGGGCCAGGGCGTTGATCACCGTGGCCAGCATCCCCATGTAGTCGGCCTGGGTGCGGTCGATGCCCTTCTCGCCGGCGTTGACGCCGCGGAAGATGTTGCCCCCGCCGATGACCACGGCGACCTCGACGCGGTGGTCGCGAACGCGGCTGATCTGCCGCGCGATGGCGGCCACCGTGTCGGGGTCGATGCCGAAGCCCTGCCTGCCCTCCAGCGCCTCGCCGCTCAGCTTGAGCAGGATGCGCTTGTAGCGGGGCTGGCCGGCCGCCCCCTCGGACATGCCTGGCCTACTCCTCGCCGGCGGTCAGATCGACGACCGGGCTCTCGCCGACCTTGAAGCGGACGAAGCGCGACACCTGGATGTTCTCCTTGAGCTGCGCCACGGCCTCGTCGATCAGGCTCTGCACGGTCCGCTTGTCGTCCTTGACCCACTTCTGCTCGAGCAGGCAGATCTCGGCGTAGAAGGCGTTGAGCTTGCCCGTAACGATCTTCTCCAGCATCGCCTCCGGCTTGCCCTGCTCGCGCAGCTGGGCCAGGCCGACGGCCTTCTCGCGCTCGACCAGCGCCGAGGGCACCTCCTCGCGGCGGACGTAGAGCGGCGCCAGGCCGGCGATCTGCAGGCAGAGCTCCCTGGCCAGGGTCTGGAAGATCTCGTTGCGGGCCACGAAGTCGGACTCGCTGTTGATCTCCAGCAGCACCCCGACCTGCTTGTTGGTGTGGATGTAGGACTCCACGATGCCCTGGGCGGTGCTCCGGCCGGCGCGCTCGGCGGCCTTGGTGATGCCCTTCTGGCGGAGCCAGTCCTTGGCCTTCTCGATGTCGGCGTCGGTGGCTTCGAGGGCGCGCTTGGCGTCCATCATCCCCGCGTTGGTGGCGTCGCGGAGCTCCTTGATCAGTGCGGTGGTCACGTCAGCCATTTCTTCTTCCCGTCATTTGATCTTGTCCTGGTCGTCGATCCCCTCGAGCTCCTTGGCGAACTCCTCCTCGGCGACCACCGGCTCGGGCCGCTCGGCCACCGCCACGGCGGCGGTGTCGGCGGTCGGGTCGGCGGCCGGGATGTCGGAGGCCACGATGCCGGCGAGGTACTCGGGCACCTCCTCGGCGATGGCTTCGGCCACCCCGTTGGGCGAGGACGCGGCCCGGCCCTCGAGGCAGGCGTCGGCGATCCGGCCGGTGATCAGGCGCACGGCGCGGATGGCGTCGTCGTTGCCGGGGATGACGTGGTCGATCAGCTCGGGGTCGCAGTTGGAGTCGGTGATGGCGATGATCGGGATGCGCAGCTTGCGCGCCTCGGTGACCGCGATGTGCTCCTTGCGGGGGTCGACCACGAAGACCGCGGCGGGCAGGCGCTTGAGGTCGGCCATGCCGCCGAAGTTGCGCTCCAGGCGCTCCAGCTCGTCCTCCAGCTTGGCCGAGTCCTTCTTGCTGAGGTGCTCGAAGCCGCCGCTGTCGCGCAGCTCGCGCAGCTCCTTCATGCGCCGGAAGCGGGCCTGGATGCTGGAGAAGTTGGTCAGCATACCGCCCATCCAGCGATGGTTGACGTAGAACTGGCCGGCCCGCTTGGCCTCCTCCTCGATGATCCCCTGGGCCTGCTTCTTGGTCCCCACGAAGAGCACGTTGCCGCCGTCGGCGACGGTCCGGGTGACCCAGTTGCAGGTGTCCTCGAGCATCTTCACGGTCTGCCCGAGGTCGATGATGTGGATGCCGTTGCGGGCGGTGAAGATGTAGGTCTTCATCTTCGGGTTCCAGCGACTGGTCTGGTGCCCGAAATGGACTCCCGCCTCCAGCAACTGCTTGAGACTGACTACGGCCATGGGTTACCTCCTGGGTTTCCACTTCCGCCCGCTGTCGTCCGTCTCCCGGCCCGCGAGGCGCCCGGATCGGGCGACGGCGCGGCACCCCCGGGATCTGTCGGCGGGCGTGCAAATTACCCGGGCCGAATCGGCGCCGGGCCGGAGGATTATAGCCGGGCTACTCCAGGGAGACGACCAGCAGCTCGTAGGCGGCCATCACCACGGCGGCCAGCACCGTCAGGATGGCGATCCCCGCGGAGTGCAGCAGCGCCGCCGCGCCGAGGCCGATCAGGACCACCATCCCCGCGCCGGCGGCCTCGATCCTGACCCGCGTGCGGCGGCGCCGGGCGGCCGCCTCGGCGGCCTCGCGGTCGGGGCTGTGGGGATACTCCAGCGGCGGCAGCCCGGTCAGGTCGAGCGCTTCGGGACCTGTCGGCTCCGGCGCCGGGATGCCGGCGGGGTCGGGCTCCCCAGCCATCAGGCCTCGGCGCCGACCTCGACGGAAGCCGCCTCGGGCTTCACGTACCGGCAGGCCGGGTAGCCCGAGCAGCCAACAAAGGGCCCGCGGCGGCTCTGGCGCAGGAGCAGCGGCTTGCCGCACTGCGGGCACGGCTCACCGGTGGGCTGGGGCGCCTCCCGCTGGCGGCGGCTGTTGATGTACTTGCACTCGGGATAGCGCGAGCAGCCCAGGAAGGGCCCGAAGCGGCCGCGCTTCTCGACCAGCTCACCCTCGCCGCACTGCGGGCAGGCGGCGCCGGGGACCTCGTCGGCGGCGCCGGCCACCTCGCCGCCGGCGCCGGCCTCCTTCTCGATGAAGCGGCAGTCGGGGTAGCCCGAGCAGCCCACGAACTCTCCCCGGCGGCTGCGGCGCCGGACCAGCGGGCGCCCGCAGTCGGGGCAGGGGCGGCCGACCTCGACCGGCTCGGCGCGCTCCTCGCGGTCCTTGATGTAGTCGCACTGGGGGTAGCGGGAGCAGCCCACGAACTCGCCATAGCGGCCCTCGCGCTTGACCAGCTCGCCCTCGCCGCACTTGGGGCAGGTCTCGCCGGTGCGCTCCGCCGCCGGCCGCACCGGGTCGGCCTCCTGGGCCCCGGCGAGCAGGGTGTTGAGCTCCGCATTGAACTCGCGCATGAAGGGCAGCCAGGCCGAGCCCTCCTCGATGCGGTCGAGGTCGGACTCCATCCGGGCGGTGAAGTCGTACTGGAACAGATGGTCGAAGTTGGCGGTCAGGAAGCTGTTGGCGGCCTTGCCCAGGGGGGTGGGATGCAGCCGGCGCTCCAGGACCTTGACGTAGGTCCGGTCCTTGATCGTCTCGATGGTCGCCGCGTAGGTGCTGGGACGGCCGATGCCGCGCTCCTCCAGCTCCTTGATCAGCGAGGCCTCGGTGTAGCGCGGCGGCGGCTGGGTGAAGTGCTGCTCGGAGGCCAGGTCGAGGAGGTCGAGCGCCTGGCCCGCGGCCAGGTCGGGGATGCCGGCGGCCTCGTCGGACTCGGTCTCCCGCTCCCAGACCTTGTAGAAGCCGTCGAAGCGGAGGATCGAGCCGGTGGCGCGCAGCGTGTACCCGCCGGCGCCGACGTCGACGCGGGTGCTGTCGAAGCGCGCCGGCGCCATCTGGCTGGCCACGAAGCGGCGCCACACCATCTGATAGAGCCGGAACTGGTCGGGGCTGAGGAAGCTCCGCACCGACTCCGGGGTGCGCGCGACGTCGGTGGGGCGGATCGCCTCGTGGGCGCCCTGGGCCTCGACCGCCGCCTTGCCCTTCTTCTTCTCCCAGCCGCGCGGCTGGGAATACTCGGCGCCGTACTGGCTGCCGACGAAGCCCTTGGCGGCGGCGATCGCCTCCTGGCTCAGGCGGGTGTCGTCGGTGCGCATGTAGGTGATCAGCCCGGAGGGGCCCTCGGCGCCCAGCTCGACGCCCTCGTAGAGCTGCTGGGCCACCTGCATCGCCTTGCGCGGGCTGAAGCGAAGCCGGTTGGAGGCGTCCTGCTGCAGCGAGCTGGTCTCGTAGGGCGCGGAGGGGTTGCGGCTGCGCTCCTTCTTCTCCACCGAGCGCACCGCGTAGGCCGCGCCGCGCAGCTCGGCCAGGATGGCCTCGGCGGTGGCCGCGTCGCCGACCTCGGGACGGGCGCCGTCGGCGCCGGTTGCCGGACTGTCGGCCTCGGCCTCCCCCTTCTCGGCGTCCTCCCGGGCGGCGGTCAGGAGGCGGGCCTTGAAGGCCTGGCCGCCCCCGGCCGGCTGGAGGTCGGCCTCGATGGTCCAGTACTCGACCGCCTTGAAGGCGTCGATCTCGGCCTCGCGCTCGCAGACCAGGCGCACCGCCACCGACTGCACCCGCCCCGCCGAGATGCTCGGCTTGACCTTGCGCCAGAGGACGGGGCTGATCTTGTAGCCCACCAGGCGGTCGAGGACCCGCCGGGCGACCTGGGCGTTGACCAGGTCCTGGTCGATCGGGCGAGGCGAGCCCAGCGCCCTTTCGACGCCGGCGCGGGTGATCTCCTCGAACTCGATCCGCAGCGGGTCCTGGAGCTTGAGCTCCTCCGCGAGATGCCAGGAGATGGCCTCGCCCTCGCGATCGGGGTCGGTACCGAGCAGCACCGATGAGGCGTTCTTGGCCGCCGCGC
>DASZGP010000139.1:0-6827 GCA_035938695.1 Candidatus Dormiibacterota bacterium
CACGGTGCTCGATCCAGGGCGGGACGAAGCGCTCGATCTCCTGGGAGTCGACCCGGATGACCACCTCGGCGTCGCGCTCCTCGTCGACGCACAGGGCCAGGCGCCAGCGCGGGCCGGTGCTGTCGGCCAGCATCCAGGTCCGCATCCAGGTGCTCCGGCGGGGCACGCCCTGGATCACCCGGTGCAGCGGGCGGGAGGAGACCTCGGAGCCGGGATGCATCCCCTGGGCCAGGATCAGAACGGCCCGGATGCCACCGTCGAGGTCGTTGGCCATCCACTCGCAGAGGGAGGCGGCGCGGTTGTCGAGGTCGGGCATCTCGGCGCTGTCGGCGCCGCTCCCGGCCATGGCCTTGGCGATGCCGGCGTGGCGGCGGCAGTAGGCCGCATGGCCGACCTGCCCGTCGACCACCGAGTGCTCGGCGCACCAGGAGGTGGCGCAGGCCCGCCCGCGGCGGTCGACGTAGGCGCAGACCCGGGTCGCCGGCCGGCCGCAGGCGCGGCAGGCGCGGGCGTCGGCGTCCGGGCTCGCGGCGGTCGGCTGGGCCGGCTTGCGGAAGCGGTTCAGCACAGCCCGAACGATGAGGCCCGGACCCGCCGCCACCGATGAAGTTCTGGCATCAGCCCGGCGCCAGGTTGGTGTCCGGGCGGTGACGGCCGGGTCGCACCGGCGTCACAGCCCGGATTGGCCCTAGATCGGCCGGGCGCCGGCCGACTTCATCGACAGCGACGGCGAGGTGTCGAGGTTCTGCGGCGCCGCCCCGCTGGGCTGGGCGGTGACCACCAGGGGCTGCTCGAAGGCCCGGCCATAGGCCTCGCCGACGTTGGCCTGGCGGCCGGGCAGGATGACCTGGGTCTGCTCGCTGTCCAGCTCGTCCACCGGCACCGTCTGCTGGGCGTTGTCGCTGTCGACGATGAACACCACGTGCAGGCCGTGGGTGCCGATGTCGCCCTGGAAGTAGCGCACGTCACCCTGCGGCGAGAAGTTGGGGTTGGGCGGCGGGTCGGACTTGCCGGGCGGGTACGGGGTGCCGTCGGCGTTGTGGTTCCAGCAGCGCCGGGGGAAGAGCTTGGCGCCGGCCGGCGGGTTGTCGTTGGACACCGCGACCTTCTGGTTGCCCACCACCTGGTACCACCAGAACTTGGGCTCGTTGGAGCTGCGGAGGTCGATCTTGGGCCCGGGGTCGTTGCCCGTGCCGTCGTCGAAGCAGGAGTCGTCGCGGTAGTAGGGATGGGCCACCGCCGCCGCCACGGCCACGCCGCCGACGGAGTTGGTGGAGGCCGTCCAGCGCTCGATCAGCGTGCCATGGGAGCCGGTCAGCTCCTCCCAGGGGAGCAGCCCGGGCGGGCCCGAGAAGGTCGGGTCCATGACCGCGAAATCCCCATGGACGTTGTTGTTGTTGCAGGCGTCGGTGCCCGGCGGGGCGACGTTGACCGAGCCCAGGCCGGTGAGCTGCTTGATGGTGTCGCCGAGCTGGTCCTTGCTGGAGTAACAGACGCCGTTCTGGCCGAAGCCGTCGTGGGTGTTGCCCATGAACTGGTCGTTGATGCCGTCCACGGCCACGCCGCTGGACTGGTAGGGGTTGTAGTAGGTGTCGATCATCCCGGCGGCCATGTCGCGCTGGACGTAGATACCGTCGAGCGGCGGGATGACGTGGACCCGCAGCGCGTCCTGGTACTTGACCTCGGCGGCGTAGAAGATCTCGCGGCGGATGTTGTTGGTCGAGGAGTCGGCGCCCCAGGTGGCGCGGATCACGCGCACCGGGCCGACCCGCTCGCCCATCAGCTGGGAGCTGCCGCCCCAGTTGGTGGCCTCCTCCTCGTAGCCGCAGCAGGGGGTGGCGCCGCCCGGCGACTGCTGGAACGCGCGCGCCTTCCAGCGGTCGACGATGTTAGGTCCGTAGTTGTGGAGGCCGCTCTTGTCGACGTAGCCGTTGCTGGCGTCGGAGACGTGGATCTCGGTCATCAGCCAGCGGCCGTCGTAGCGGAAGGCGTAGCGCGGGGTCCAGACCCAGGCGGTGTCCTTGGGCCGGCGCTGGCCGACCAGCGGCTTGCCCGCGGCGTCGACGGCGAGGCTGCCGTCAGGGTTGCAGTACCAGCCCTTGGGGGCGGCGCCGTAGTTGCCGTAGCTGCTCTGGGAGTAGACGAACAGGTTGGCGTCGGCGTCGGGGGTGTAGTGGACGTAGGGCGAGTTCTTGGCGGTGTAGGCGGGTGCCGGGCCGCCGCTGCCGGCCAGGGCCACGTAGACGTAGCCGGTGGTGCCGTTCTGGGCGTCGTTGACGGTTACCGTGTAGCTGTCGAGCACGCCCGCCGGCAGGGCCGCCGTGCTGGGCGCCTGGACGCCGGCGTCGGCCGCCATGAAGGACAGCTCGTCCTTGTCCACCAGGTGGAAGCCGTTGGGCGAGGGGGTGGTGGGCTGGCCGTCGTAGAAGCCGCCGTGGGGATCCTTGAAGGGGATCGCCTGGCAGACCTGGTTGGTCACCGGCTGGCCCGCCGGCACCGGGTTGTTGGCCAGGAAGCGGAAGCCCTCGCGGTCGAAGGCGTAGTTCACGTCCTGGTCGGCGCCGGAGTAGAAGGCGAAACCGGAGGCGTTGTTGGTCAGGTAACGGGTGAAGACCTGGTCGACCTGGAAGGGGATCTGGACGAACTGGGCCCTGGCCGCGTCCCAGCGGTAGCCGAGGATGCGGCGGGGGTCGACGCCCTTGGTCACCGGCGCGGTGCGGACGGGCAGGCGCGACGACTGGTAGCAGTTGTGGTCGCCGTTGTCGCTGTAGCCGCCGCCACCGTAGGTCGCGCCCGACGAGTCGTAGCAGTCGCTCTGGGTCTGCTGCGGGCCGTTGCCCTGCTGGTTGACGGTGCTGGAGTTGAGCGGCGACATCGGCTCGTGGGCGGTGAACTCCGGGCCCGCCGACCAGGTCGGCAGCTGGGAACCGGTCAGGACCACCGGCTCGACCGCCCGCACCGGGCTCTGGCTCAGGGGCACGCCGGGATTGGTGGTCGGCACGCTGCCCGCCGCCAGGGCGGCGCTGGCGGGCGCGCCGGCCAGGATCAGGGCGGTCAGGGTCAGGAGCAGGCGTTTGCGAATCAAGCTTGGAAGCCTCCTTGGCTGGTTGAGCACAGGTGCGTCAGGGGACCGCGGGAGCGGCGACGGCGACGCCGCTGCCGAGCAGCCAGGGCTGCTGCGGCGCCGGTCCCGGGGGGACCGCGTCGCTGGCCGTCAGCGCGGCGCACTGCGGCTGGGTGGCGTTGGGGCCGTAGGGCTGGGGGTCGTTGGTCGGGGTGAACCCGAGCGCCACGGTCTCGGCGGTCTCGGTGCAGTAGAGGTGGTCGCCGTACTGGACGGAGACGTTGAAGAAGGAGTTGTCGTTGCCGACGTTGCTGTAGGTGATCCAGGGGTACTCGCTGGCCGGCGCGATCAGGTAGCCGAGCTGGTCGTTGGCCAGCCCGAAGGTGAAGAACGCCTGGGGCGCCTTGATCTCCCGTCCGACGCCGAAGCGGATGTCGGGGTAGGCCTCGCCGGGGTTGGCGGTGAGCAGGATGTCGCCCAGGCGGTGGGCCGAGGCGAAGGTCCCGATCAGGTTGCCGGCGACCCACGGCGTGGTCACGCTGCGGTAGGCGCCGGTGCCCTGGACGGGGCCCTCGCCGCTGTAGCTGACGCCCAGCAGCGCGGGGTTGGTGGCGGCCTCCCGGGTCAGCACCTCGGTGCCGGCGACGGTGGTGCCGCGGACCGGTACGGCGTCGGCCACGGCGGCGACCACCCAGGGGGTGAAGAGCCGGGTCCAGGTCTCCAGCTTGTCGGCGTTGCAGGTCGGCTGGCCGGGCTGGTCGCAGTTGGCGAAGGTGTTGGGCCGGGGCGGCTGGCTGCGGCCCACGTCGGCCACCATGGTCACCGCCACGGGCTCCTTGAGGCTGATCTCGGTGGCCCGGGCGACGCGGCCCGGCCAGTCGGCGGAGTAGCCCAGGTTGCCGCCGTCCATGACCGTGGCGTGGGCGGCGTAGTTGATCAGGGTGCCCAGCGGCCTGCCGTCGTCGCCGACCGCCTGGAGCACGCGCAGCTGGGTGTCGACGGCGCCGTCGTCGTAGCCGGTGCCGGGGATGTTGTTCTGGCCGGTGTCGACGCCGAACTGGCTGTGCACGAAGTCCTCGCCCGGGGTGGCGGTGCCGACCCGGTACTTGGCCATCGTGTGGTCGGGCACCACCGGGCGGTTGACGCCGACCACGAGGTCGCCCGGGACGCGCCGCTGGTAGGCCTCGTCGAGGGCCTTGACGGTCTGGGCGAAGACCTCCTGGAGGTACTCGACGGGGACGCCGCCCCAGAGGCCGATGAGGTCGGGGCCGGCGTGGCTGTGGTCGCTGTTGATGACGATCATGTCGACCGGCACCCCGGTGTCCTGGGACACCTGGACGCGCATGTCGTAGAGGCCGTAGGGGCCCTGCTTGTCGGCCGCGAAGGTCCCCTGGTTCTCCAGCGCCGCCAGCAGCAGGGTGGCGCCGGCCTGGTTGCTGATCGCCGTGGCGCGGGCGTAGATGTGGTCGACGCTGCCGTCGCCGAGGACCAGCGGGCCGGTGGTCTGGCGGGTCGGGCCGAGGCCGAAGCCGCCGAGGTGGAAGCCGGCCGCGATCATCGCCGCCGTGGGGTCGACGCTCTCCTTGGCGAAGCCCACCCGCCAGTCGTGGGGATGGGGCTTCCTGGCCCCCGCCTGGAGCTTGGCGATCGCCGCGGGCGACGGCGCCGGGGTCACGGCCGGGACGGCGGCGTAGACCGCGGCGGCCCGGGCCAGCGCGGGGGCGGCGGCGACGGCGCCGCCGGGCGCGGGGGCCGGCGCGCCCAGGCCGCTGACCAGCTGGGCGGCGGCGACCAACCCGGTGGCCACCGCGACGATGACGGCGCGGCGCGCGCGAGAGGATTTCCTGGCGTTGCTCATTAGATCAGTTGTGTCTCATGGCGGGCCGTGGCGACCACCCCGACGGTCCGGCGCGCCCGCGTTGCGGCGCCGTCCGCTGTTACTCCAACCGCGCTGCCGAGCTGAAACCTGCACCCCGCTCCAGTCTGCGCGGCCCCGATCTTACCCCGGGAATTGGTGCGGGCGACACAGACTGTTACATGCTCGGGTCATCCGAGGCCCGGAGGGCGCCGCCGCGCCGACCTGGGGGCGGTCAGAGCGGGCGCGGACCTCGCGGGGCGGCCGGGCGCGGCGCCGCCGGCGCGGCCTGGCCACCCGCCCCGCCGGTTGCAGTGGCCCCGGCTGAGGGCAGTGAGGACGCGTCCGCCGGCCGGCAGGGCTGGTTGCGGATGCCGCCGCAGGGACGCTCGGAGGGGATCTTGGTCTTGGGGCTGAGCGGGACGATAGGCAGCGCCAGCGAGGAGGGGTTGGCGGCGTCGGTGTAGACGGTGTTGACCGCCGGCCCCGGCAGCGCCTCGAAGCCCCACAGCTCGGGCTTGAGGCTGGGCGCCTCGATGGTCAGCCGGAGGCGGTCGCCGGCGCGGATCACCTGGCCGAAGGGGAAGATCTCCAGCCGCATGGTGGTCGCCTGCCCCGGCACCAGGGGGGCGACGTCGCCGAGCGCGTGGGTCTGGTAGGGCCGCAGCGGCGTCGAGCAGGTGCCGGGATCGGCGGCGCAGCTGGCGGCGCCGGCCTGGGCCCGGTGGCTGGCCCGCAGCCAGCCCTTCTGGACGTACTGCTCCAGCCAGCCGCCCTTGCCGTCCGGGCGCAGCTCGGTGAGCATGGCCTCCAGGTCGGTGTCGGGCAGGGTCGAGGCGAAGGTCAGGTCGAGGCTGCCGGTGCCTACGTAGACCGAGGTCTGGGCGAAGGGCGGGGTGGTGAAGGTCGCCACCTGGCCGGCCGGCGGCTGGGTCTGCCAGTAGTCCATCGCCGGCAGGCTGCCGCTGGTCCACTGCGACTGGCCGTAGGAGTTGGTCCCGGTGCCCGGCGCGTAGTCATAGGTCGCCGCGGCGTCGCCGACCTTCGCGGACGAGTGGTCCATGACTCCGCCGGAGTGCAGGTAGAGCCGGTCGACCTGGGCGGTCACCGGCCATGCCGGGTAGCGGGTCTGGAAGCTGGCGGTGCGGTCCGGCCCGAGATCGCTGTTGACCAGCACCCGGGGCTCGCTGCTGTAGCAGTACTGGGCGCTGGCCAGGTCGAGGCTGTAGCAGCGGTCCGCCGGCGCCACCCGCTTGCGCAGCCAGAAGTCGAGGAAGCGGAAGATCTCGGGCTTGACCGACGGGCCGTAGTACTCGCCGTGGTCGCCGTTCATCAGCACCGCCCGCCAGGGCACCCCGGAGGGCAGCGCGTTGACGTAGTCGATGGCCCGGGCCGCCAGCTCCTCGTCCTGCCAGGCCAGCTCGGCCAGCACCGGCACCCTGACCTGGCCGGCGTAGTAGATGTCCGAGCGCTGGTGGTAGAAGCTGTCGTCGAAGGGGTGCTGGGTGCCGTCGACGGTGGGGTTGGTGGAAGGGTTGGCGGCGTGCTGGGCCATGTTCTGGATGCAGGTCTGGTCCAGGCCGGTGATCCCCGCCTGGGTCTGGTCGAAGGTGTTGGCGGGCTGCGAGACCAGCCCGAAGGCGGCGCCGAAGACCAGGTTGGGGATGCCGCCGGGGTAGGCCACGTCGCGGTAGAGGTCGGCGAAAAAGGCTCCGGGGACGATCGCCCGCAGGTGCGAGCCGGGGTTGAGCCCGGCCGCCGCGGCGACGTACAGCGGGGTGATTCCGGGGTAGGACTTGCCGACGAAGGCCAGGTCGCCGTTGGACCAGGGGCCGCCGGCCAGGAACTCGACCGCGTCGGCGCCGTCCTGCCACTCGACCGGCTCGAAGTAGTCGAACTGGCCGCCGC
>DASZGP010000140.1:0-1542 GCA_035938695.1 Candidatus Dormiibacterota bacterium
GCCGGGCGCCTCGACTGCCCCTGCCACAGCGCCTCCTTCGGGCTCGACGGCCAGCCCCTCAACCGCGAGTACCTGACCGCCCTGCCCCGGCTGGTCAGCCGCGTCAGCGCCGGGTCGGTGGAGGTCAGGGTCGACGCGTAACCACCTCCGGTAACCCAGGGCAGAAAGCCCTCTGGGGACAAGGAGGATGAAGTTGCGAAGGGTTCAAGCGCTCTCGGCGATGGCACTGCTGGCGGTGGGCCTGGCGGCCTGCGGCTCGACCTACTCGCCCCCCGGCGCCGGCGCCGGGGCACCCAGCGGGGCCCTCGCCCTGACTACCCAGGACTTCCAGTACACCCCAACCAGCCTGACCGTGGCCGCCGGCCAGCCGGTGACCTTCACCATCACCAACCACGGCCCCCACGAGCACAACTTCTCGATCACCTCGTTGAAGATCGACCAGGACGTCGCCAACGGCAAGACCGAGTCGGTGACCTTCACCCCCAGCGCCGCCGGGCCCGCGGTGCTCCAGTTCTTCTGCAGCTACCACTTCAAGACCAACGGCATGGGCGGCTCGATCACCGTCACCGGCGCCAGCGGCGCCCCCGAGACCCCCGGCGCCACCACCGCCAGCCCGGCGCCGGCCGCGTCGGCATCGGCCCAGTACCACTACTGAGGCGGGAGCAAGGCATGGCTCGGCTGAGGGCCCGGCGGCGTCGCGCCGGGGTGTCGCACCTGGCCGGCGCGGGGCGGGCTCTCGCCGCGCGGAGCCTCAGGACCGTGGCCACCTCGGCCCTGGCGGCCCTGGTGGTGGCGGGGCTGGGCGCCGCCGGCGCGCTCCCCGCCGTGGCCGCGGCCCAGACCATCACCGCCTCGGGCGGCTCCTGCGGGGGCAGCTTCGGCTGGACCAACGGCACCCAGACGATCCAGGCCGGGGAGACGGTGACCTGGCTGGACTGCGGCTCCGGCACCGGCAACCACTCGGTGGAGTCCACCTCCCCGGGCTGGTGCCTGGCCGACGGCATGACCACCAGCTCGCCCTGGACCACGCCGTACCGGTGCACCTTCACCACCCCCGGCACCTACACCTTCGACTGCGGCGTGCACCACTCGGCGATGACCGGCGCCATCACGGTGACCGGGAGCCAGCCGGCGAGCCCGTCGCCCCGGCCGACCCCGAGCCACGCGCCGGCGCCACCGCCGGCCCGGCCTATGTCACGTCCCACCCCGGTGCCCTCCGCGCCGCCGTCCCGGGCTCCGGTCGCCCTCACCAGCCCGAGCCTGGCTCCGGTGCCTTCGGCGGCCGCCGCGAGCCCCTCGCCGCCGGCCGCGCCCAGCGCCTCCCCGGCTGGCGGGCCCCCGCCGCCGGGAAGCGGCTTAGGCCTGACGCCCTGGCTGGTCGCCGTCGCCGTCGCGGTGGTTCTGGGGGCCGCCGGCCTCTACCTCCACCGTCGCCTGGGGACCGGCTCGCCCTAGGCGCCAGCCAGGCGCGAGGCGGCGGGATGGCACGATCTGGCAACAGCCGGCATGGATCTCCAGCCACCCCGATTAACATCTGTCCGA
>DASZGP010000141.1:0-2167 GCA_035938695.1 Candidatus Dormiibacterota bacterium
GGGTGCTGGCGGCGTTCGGGATCGGAGCCCTGGCCGGCCTGGCGGCCCTCTTCCTCGGCCCCCTGGTCGCCTACCTCCACAGCCTGCTGCTGTTCCGGGGCCCCTCGGGCGAGGGCCGCGCGACGACCGCCCCGTCCCTGCCGGAGATCGCCCGCTACGCCGTCTTCGCGGCCCTCGGCACCGGCGGCGTCACCTACCTCTTCAACGCCGACGTCCTGCTGGCCAAGCACTTCCTGTCCGCCGACGCGGCCGGCATCTACGCCGCCGGCTCGGTGCTGGGGCGGGCCGTATACTTCCTCGGGCTGACCGTCGCCACGGTGATGTTCCCCGAGGTGACCGCGCTGCACGCCCGCGACGAGGCGCATTTCCACGTTATGGACCGCTCCCTTCTGCTCCTGGGCCTGATCGCGGTGGGACTGGTCTCCATCTACACCCTGGTCCCGCGCCTGGTCCTGCTGCCCTACGGCAGCGGCTTCACGGGGGTGGCCCCCTACCTGGGGCCGTTCGCGCTGGCGCTGAGCCTGCTGGCCGTCGCCAACCTGCTGATCAACTACTTCCTCTCGCTCGACAGCCGCCGCTTCGTCCTGCCGCTGCTGGGCGCCTGCGTCCTGGAGACCGCCCTGATCTCCACCTTCCACGGCAGCGTGACCCAGATCCTGGAGATGCTGCTGGGGTCGATGGCCGGCCTCTGCCTGACCCTGGCGGCGCTCTACCTGGCCGACCGGCTGCGGCCGGCCCGCGGCGGCGAGGCTCGGTGAGCCGGCGATGAAGGTCTCCGCGGTGGTCACCACCCGAAACTCCGGCGGGACCCTCGAGGCCTGCCTCCTGAGCCTGCGCGCCCAGACCCACCCGGACCTCGAGGTGGTGGTCGTCGACAACCACTCGGGGGACGCCACGCCGGAGATCGGGCGGCGCCTGGCGGACGTCTTCGAGCAGGCCGGGCCGGAGCGCAGCCGGCAGCGCAACCTGGGCCTGGAGCGCGGCGCCGGCGAGCTGCTGCTCTTCCTCGACAGCGACATGGTCCTGCCCCCGCCGGTGGTCGCCGAGGGGGTGGCCGCGATCGCCGCCGGGGCTGACGCGGTGATCATCCCCGAGGTCTCCGTGGGGGACGGCTTCTGGGCCCGCTGCAAGGCCTTCGAGCGCTCCTTCTACCCCGGCGACGACCGGGTCGAGGCGGCCCGCCTCTTCCGGCGCGAGCTGCTGGCGCGCATCGGCGGCTTCGACGAGACCCTGACCGGCCCCGAGGACTGGGACCTGACGGTCCGGGCCCGCGCCGCCGGCGCCGCCATCGCCCGCACCGCCACCCCGCTGACCCACGACGAGGGCCACCTCACCCTCCGCGAGACGATGGCCGCCAAGCTCTACTACGGGCGCTCGATGCCCGCCTACATCCGCAAGCACCCGCAGGTCGCGCTGGGCCAGGTGACGCCCTTCCGGCCGGCCTTCCTGAGGCACCCCGGCACCCTGGCCCGGGACCCGGTCCACACCGGGGGGATGCTGGCCATGAAGGTCGCCGAGTCCGCCGCCGGGCTGGTGGGGACGGTCCAGGGCCTGTGGCGGGGCCGGGCTTGAGCCAGGGGCTCCCGGAGGCCGCCGCCGCCGCGTGATCCTGTTCTTCAACAACGGCTGGTACCTGCCCATGAGCGGGGGCGACCTGCACGTCCTGGAGATGGCGCGGAGCTGGGCCCGCTCGCGCGACGTGGGCATCGCGATGCCCCGCTGGGCCTACAGGCTCAACACCAAGCGGCTCACCGGCGTGCGCCACGTGGCCACCGGCGGTCCCTTCGACGGGTCCCCGCCGGGCTCGCTGGCGTCGCTGTTCGCCCGCTACGCGGTCCGCAGCGTCAGCGGGCTCGGGGCCGACGCCGAGGTGGTGGTGGCCGCCTCCCACTACCCCTACGACCTGATCCCCGCCTTCCTGGTCGCCCGCCGCCGGCGCCGGCCGCTGGTGGTCTACGTCTTCCACCTGGCGTCGATGTTCCGGGGCGCCGGCCGGCGGGGGCGCCTGGTGGGGCTCTGGGAGGCGCTGGCGCTGCGGCTGATGCGCCGGGCCAGCCTGGTCTTCGTCGACAACCAGGAGGTCGGCGAGGAGCTCGCCACCCGAGGCCTGGCGAGGTCGGCCATCCACCTCACCTGGAACGGCGTGACCCCACCCCAGACCGCGCCG
>DASZGP010000142.1:0-5156 GCA_035938695.1 Candidatus Dormiibacterota bacterium
CAGCGCCACCCGGCGCGCGCCGCCCAGCGCCGCGAGCATGGTCGCCAGGAACCCGTCGCCGCCGTCCGCCAGCGGCACCAGCTCCAGCTCCGCCTCCGGCCGCGCCCGCCGCAGCCCGGCGGCGATCGCCGCGGCGGCCTCCACCGGGGTCAGGCTGCCCTTGAAGGCATTGGGGGCCACCACGATCCGCGCCGGCGCGGGGCCGGACACCCGGGGCCGTCCCCTAATAGATGGGGGTGAGCCAGCCCAACCGCTCTTCGACGCGGCCCTTGGCGACGTCGAAGTAGAGCTGCTGCAGCTCCTTGGTGATCGGCCCGGCGGTGCCGTCGCCCACCTGGCGGTGGTCGACGCTGAGGATTGGCGAGACCTGCACCCCGGTGCCGCAGAGGAAGGCCTCGTCGGCGACGTAGAGCTCGGTGCGGTCGATCGAGCGCTCCACGGTGGCGATGCCGAGGTCCTCGCGGGCCAGGGTCATCAGCGCCCTGCGGGTGACGCCCTCGAGGATGTTGTCGCTGGCCGGCGGGGTCAAGAGGACGCCGTCTTTGACCAGGAAGATGTTGGCCGCGCTGCCCTCGGAGACGTGGCCGTCCTGGTTCAGGACGATGGCCTCGTCGTAGCCGTCCTCCTCGGCGTCGCTCTTGGCCAGCGCGGAGTTGATGTAGATGCCGGTGACCTTGGCCCGCGCCGGCGCGGCGTTGTCATCAACCCGGCGCCAGGAGCTGACCTTGCAGTGGATGCCGCTGTCGACGTCGACGTAGTTGCCGAAGGGGCTGGCGTAGATGCCGAAGGACGACCCGATGCCCTTGAGCTTGACGCCGATCTTCTCGTCGGACTTGAAGGCCAGGGGCCGGACGTAGATGTCCTCGCGCCAGCCGTTGCGGCGCATGATCTCGACCGTCGCCTCGGACATCTGGGCCACGCTGTAGGGCAGGTCGATCTGGAGAATCTTGGCCGAGAGCTGGAGGCGCTTGAAGTGGTCCTCCATGAGCAGGCAGAACATCTGCTCCTGGGCCTCGTTCCAGTACGCCCTGATGCCCTCGAAGCAGCCCGTGCCGTAGTGCAGGGCGTGGGTCATCAGGCCCAGGTGGACGTCCTTGTAGCGTTGGAACTCGCCGTTGAAGAAGACCCAGGACTCGGCCTGGGTCGGAGGGGAGTAACCGGTCTTGGCCTCGGTCTCCAGCGCCATCGGGAGAAGCGTAGCAGGAGCCGTTACGCACGAAACGGCCGCGCCACCATCCGGTTAATCCGGTGCGCAAAGATCGAGACCGAGGCTCCGTCCATCTATAGTCGGAGCCAAGGCCCGTGAGATTGAACCCCGATGCCCAGACGCTTCGGTGAGCTGATCCCCACAGCGGGGGCCGTGGCGGCCGCCGCGCTGACCGCCTGCGCGCTGCTGCTGACCGACTTCGACCTCGGCCTCCGGCTGGCGATCCTGGTGCTGGCCCTGGCCCTGCTCGGCGTGGGGCTGCTGCTGGCCTCACGGTCGCGGGCCAGGGTGCGCCGCGGGCTGGAGCGGCGGCTGGCCGAGATGGAGGCCGAGAAGGGCAGCCTGGAGCGGCTGCTGAGCGCCTCGGTCAGCTCCCAGCTCAGCGCCGGGCTGCGGCCCGACCTCGCGGTGATCCTGGCCCAGGTGGCCGAGGGGGTGGGGGCGCAGGTCGCGGTGGCCTACGTCCTGGAGGCGGAGTCGGGCATCCTGACGCCGATGGAGGGACCGGTGGGGGTGGCCCCCGGCTCGCTCCAGGACCACCGTCTCAGCAGCCTGGCGGAGGACCCCGTCAACCAGGTCCTGCTCAACCTCCGGCCCCAGCTCCGCAGCGAGGCCACGCCGATCTCCTTCCGGCTCCTGCCGCGCTCCCTGGAGATGCGCTCACTGGTGGTCGCGCCGATGCTGGTCGAGGACCAGCCGGTGGGCCTGATCGTGCTCGGCGCCGAGGCCGCCGACCGCTTCACCGACAAGGACGCCGACCTGGCCATGGCCACCGCCGCGAGCTGCGGCGCGGCGCTGGTCAACGACCGCCTGCTGACCACCAGCCGGCGCCAGCTGCGCCACTCCGGGGTGGTCAAGGAGGTGGCCCTGGCCGTCAACTCCACCCTGGAGCTGGGCCACGTGCTCCACCTCTTCCTGGGCAAGGCCCGGGGCATCGTCGACTACGACCGGGCCTGCGTCACGCTCTTCGCCGACACCAGCTTCCGGATCGAGGCCCTGGTCGACGCCGAGGGCGCCCTCCTGCGGCGGCCCGCCGGCGAGATGCACGGGCCGCTGGAGGGCAGCATCTACGCCGAGGCCAGGGGCGGCAGCATCGTCTCCCGGCCGGCGCTCGGCGAGAGCGACGCCTACGCCACCGAGCCCCCCGGCGAGGTCCGCCTGGGGGTGGCCTACAGCGAGGTCATCGTGCCGCTCCGGGCCAAGGGCGAGGTGGCCGGCTGCGTGGCCTTCAGGGCGCCCCGGCCCAACGCCTTCGACCCCCACATCTACCCCGCGCTCTACGAGCTGGCCAACCTCGGCGGCATGGCCATCACCAACTCCATGGTCCACGCCGGCACCGCCAGCCAGGCCCGCCACCTCGACCTGCTGCTGAACTCGCTGTCCGAGGTCTCCCGGATGCTGACCGCCACCACCGAGGGCCCCGACGCGCTGGAGAGGCGGATCGTGGCCACCGTGGCCCGGCTCTTCGACAGCCCGGTGGCGGTGCTCTCGCGGACCCACGACGGCAACCACGTGGTCGCCGCCAGCCACGGCGCCGACCTCGAAGGGCTCCGCGGCGAGGCTCTCAAGGTCGTGCCGGGGGCGGGCCTGATCGGGGCGGTGGCGCTGCGCCAGACCACCCTGACCCGCCGCGCCGACGCCCCCGAGCTGCTCCCCCCGCTGCCCGCCACGGTGCCGGTCACCCAGGGCCTGGCGGCGCCGATGTTCCTCGACGGCCAGTTCATGGGCGCGCTGGCGGTCTTCTCCAGCCGCGACTACGACGACGACGAGGCCACCGTCCTGACCACCGTCGCCAACCAGGTCGCGGTGGCCCTGCGCAACGCCGAGCTGTTCCACCGCAGCCAGCGCTCGCTGTGGGAGCTGGCCAACCTCCACGAGGGCCTGCAGGCGATCGCCTCCAGCCTCGACCTCCAGCACGTCCTCGACAGCATCCTGTCCAAGGCCGCCGCGGTGTCGGGGGCCCAGATCGGCTCGATCATGCTGCTGGAGAACGGCCGGCTGGCGGTCCGCGCGACCTACGGCACCGACGGCACCACGGCCCAGAACCTGACCTTCGGCGTCGGCGACGGGATCGCCGGGCGGGTGGTGGAGTCGCGCGAGCCGATCCTGGCCAACGACGTCGAGCGCCATCCCGCCTTCCAGCCGCCGCCGCGGGGGGCGATCGTGCCCAAGGCCCTGCTCTGCGTCCCGATGCAGCTGGGCGACGACGTCATCGGGGTCATCAACCTCTCCAACTACGTCCGCACCAACGTCTTCGAGGAGGACTCGGTGCGGGTGGTCACCGCGCTCGCCACCCAGACCTCGATCGCCGTCGAGAACGCCCGGCTGTACCAGCACCTGCGCGCCGAGCGCGACCGCCTGATCCGGCTCGAGGAGGTGCTCCGCCAGGACCTCGCCCGCGACCTCCACGACGGCCCGGTGCAGCGCCTGGCCGGGATGGCGATGAACATCGAGGTCATCAAGACCCTGCTGAAGCAGGACGTGGCCAAGGCCGGCGCCGAGCTGGACGAGCTGGAGGGGCTGGTCCACAAGACGATCCGCGAGGCCCGGACCATGCTCTTCGAGCTGCGCCCGCTGGTCCTGGAGACCCAGGGCCTGCCGGCCGCATTGCGCAGCTACGCCGAGCAGTTCGAGGCCAACACCGGCCTGGCCATGGAGCTGGACATCGACGACGACCTGGAGCGCTTCCCCCCGGCCGTCGAGCAGACCCTCTTCTCGGTGATCCAGGAGGCGCTGGGCAACGTCCGCAAGCACGCCCGCGCCAGCGGCGTCACCGTCAGCCTGCGCATGGAGGGCGACCAGATCGTCGGCCGGGTGGCGGACGACGGCCGCGGCTTCGACGTCAAGGCGACCCAGGAGGGCTATTCCAAGCGCGCCTCCCAGAGCCTCGGCCTGGTCAACATGGTGGAGCGCGCCGAGCGCATCGGCGGCCGCTTCAAGCTCGACTCCCGCCCCGGCACCGGCACCTCCGTCAGCATCGCCGTCCCCCGCCGCTTCCTCCAGGTCGAACCCGCCTCCGACGCCACCTCGGCGGCCTCGTAGGCGCGCGCAGGGCATTCGCCCTGAGGGGGGATGTGACCGTTTTCGCGGGAGGGAGGCGCTTTAGATAAACTGCGGGCTGATGAGTCTGCGCCGTCCGGGCAGCCTTAGGTGGCTGCAGCCTGGGCTCCACATCAAGCGCTGGCTCCTGCTGATGGCCCTGAGCGTCTCCGCCATCTCCCTGGGACTGGCCTATGGCTTCCGCGGTCTCTACGAGAAGGGCGTCCGCCTGCCGGGCTTCTTCAGGATCCTGACCCTGGCCTTCGTGCAGCCGCCGATCCTGCGCGCCGCGGTCTTCGCCGCGATCGGGATCGGCGCCCTGATGTTCTCCCTGCGGATGCTCAGCCGGGCCATGCTGGTGCCCTTCCTCAAGGGCGACGAGGACCTTGCCGACGTCTACCTCAAGCACCGCACCATGAACAAGGGCCCCCGGGTGGTGGCGCTGGGCGGCGGCACCGGGCTCTCGACCCTGCTGCGGGGGATCAAGGACTACACCGGCAACCTGACCGCGATCGTCACCGTGGCCGACGACGGCGGCTCCTCGGGACGGCTCCGCGAGCAGTACCGCATCCTGCCCCCCGGCGACTTCCGCCAGTGCCTCACCGCCCTGGCCGAGACCGAGCCGCTGATGACCGAGCTGTTCCAGCACCGCTTCACCGAGGGCAGCCTCGACGGGCACGCCTTCGGCAACCTCTTCATCATGGCCATGGCCGAGATCACCGGGAACTTCGAGACCGCGCTGCGGGAGTCCGGCAAGGTCCTCGCGGTGCGGGGCACCATCCTGCCCTCCACCGTCCATGACGTCACCCTCGTGGCCGAGCTGGTCGACGGCCAGGAGGCCGTCGGCGAGTCGCGGATCCCGCTGTCGATGATGCCCATCCGCCACGTGTACCTGGAGCCCCGCCACGCG
>DASZGP010000143.1:0-2847 GCA_035938695.1 Candidatus Dormiibacterota bacterium
CTGCCGGTCGAGGCCATCGGCATCCTGTGCATCGCCGAGAACCAGCTCGGCGGGCGGGCGATGCGTCCCGGCGACGTCATCCGCACCGGGCTGGGCAAGACCATCGAGGTGGTCAACACCGACGCCGAGGGCCGCCTGGTCCTGGCCGACGGCCTGCACCACGCCGCCACCCTGGGCGCCACCCACATCGTGGACATCGCCACGCTGACCGGCGCCCAGCGGGTCGCCCTGGGCCCGGTGGCCGCGGCCTACGTCGCCGACGACGAGATGGCCGCGCGGCTCGAACCGGCCGCCGCCGCCGCCGGCGAGCGGGTCTGGCGGATGCCCGCCTTCCCCGAGTACGAGACCATGGTCGAGAGCCCGGTCGCCGACCTCGCCAACTCCACCGGGCGGGACGCCGGGATCATCGGCGCGGCGCTCCTGATCCGGGCCTTCGCCCACGGCCTGCCCTGGGCCCACCTGGACATCGCCGCCCCCGCCAACAGCTTCAACTCCCGCCTCTCGCAGCTGCCCAAGGGCCCGACCGGATTCGGCGTGCGCACCCTCTACCGCCTCTGCCAGGCGATGGCCGCGGCGGACGCCGGGGCGCCGGCCGCCGCCACCCGGCGGAAGTCCGATAGCATCAGCAGGAAATAGGCGGGGAGGCCGGCGGCGTTGTCCCTCTACGGGCCGACGCCGGCGCCTGAGTTGGAGATGAGTTGAGCATGGGAACATTCCGCGAGATCCTGGAGCAGACCAGGCGGCAGATCCGGGAGGAGACCCCGGAGCGGGTCAGCCAGCGCCTGGAGGACGCCGCCCCGCCGCTGCTGGTCGACGTCCGCGAGCCCGACGAGACCCAGCAGGGCTTCATCCCCGGCGCCGTCCTGATCCCCCGCGGCTTCCTGGAGCTGCGGATCGAGGACAAGGTGCCCGACCGCGAGCGCCCGGTGGTCGTCTACTGCGCCGGCGGCACCCGATCCGCGCTGGCGGCCCGCACCCTGGAGGAGATGGGCTACCACGACGTCACCAGCATGTCGGGCGGCTTCAACGGCTGGAAGGAGCGGGGGCTGAAGTTCAAGAAGCCGGTCAGCCTGCGTCCCGACCAGCAGGCCCGCTACAGCCGCCACGTGCTCCTGCCCGAGGTCGGCGAGGAGGGCCAGGTCAAGCTGCTGGAGGCCAGGGTGCTGCTGATCGGCGCCGGTGGCCTGGGCTCCCCGGCCGGCCTCTACCTGGCCGCCGCCGGCGTCGGTACCCTGGGGGTGCTGGACTTCGACGTGGTCGACGAGTCCAACCTGCAGCGCCAGGTGCTGCACTCCACCGACCGCATCGGGATGGCCAAGACGGAGTCGGCGGCGATCGCGATAAAGGCCATCAACCCCGACGTCAAGGTCGTCCAGCACAACGTCCGGCTCTCGTCGGAGAACGTGATGGAGATCATCTCCGAGTACGACATCATCGTCGACGGCTCCGACAACTTCGCCACCCGCTACCTGCTCAACGACGCCGCGGTGTGGACCGGCAAGCGGATCGTCCACGGCAGCATCTTCCGCTTCGACGGCTTCGTGACGGTGATCGACCACGCCGCCGGCGGCCCCTGCTACCGCTGCATCTACCCCGAGCCGCCGGACCCCGACTCGGACCTGGCGCCCAACTGCGCCGAGGCCGGCGTGCTGGGCGTGCTGCCGGGCACGGTGGGCGTGATCCAGGCCACCGAGGCGGTCAAGCTGATCCTGGGCATCGGCGATCCACTGGTCGGCCGCCAGCTCTACTTCGACGCCCTGGACATGGTCTTCCGGGTCTTCAAGGCCCGCCGCAACCCGGAGTGCCCGGTGTGCGGCGAGCATCCCACGATCACCGAGCTGATCGACTACGAGGAGTTCTGCAACATCCCGGCCTCGCGGAACGGCCACCTGGCCGCCCCGCCCGTCGGAGCGCTCGCCTAGGCGACGTCCTTCTTCTTGCGGCCGCCGAAGGCGCCGATCAGGAAGCCCAGCACCAGGCACACCGCCGGCACCACCAGCGAGGACTTGCTCTGCATGCTGATGGTGTTCATCTGGGACAGGAAGATGCCCAGGCCGATGCCGAAGATCAGGCCGAAGATCGCGCCGGTGATACCGCCTCCGATCTTCATCAGACCTTCCTCAGCGCGGTGCCGGCGGCGCCCAGGCCGCCGAGGACCATCATCGCGATGCCCAGCTGGCCCTCCGCGGTACTCGCGGGCGAGGCGTCGTCGAAGACGATCGCGATCTGGCCCGAGCAGGGTCCCGGCGCTGGGGGCTTGCCGTTGGGGTCGGGCGCCGCCGAGCCGCTGGCGAAGATCACCGCCGCCGGCGGCTCGCTGCCCAGCGGGCCGGGGAGCTTGGAGGCGAGGTCGTAAGCGCTGATCGGGCCGCCGCTGCCGGTCGAGCCGCTGCCGCTGCCGCCGGCCACCTGGACGCTGAGCCCGAAGGCGTCGACGAAGGCCTGGCCGGAGCTCATCGCGCCGTCGGAGTTGCCGACGCCCGAGAGGTAGTCCTTCCAGGAGTGGACGTGCCACACCGCGGCGCTGGCGAAGTCGACGGTGGCGCCCGCGCCGGCCGCCGCCTTGGCGCTGTCGACGCTGTCGGGCTTGACGGGAGAGTCGAAGCCGGTGCCGTGGCACCAGGCCTGGTCGATGGTGGCGTGGGCCGGCGTGGCGAAGGCCAGCAGGGCGCCGCTGACGGTTACGGCCATCCCCGCGCCGCGGGCCAGCCTGAATGCGATTCTCGACAAGGCTTGGGTACCTCCGGGTGGCGGACGATGGCCGCATCTTAAGCCCCCGCGCCCGCCCGGTGTAACCCCGTTGCCGGACGCCCCGGCCGCCTCAGACCAGCAGGCGGGCCGTGAGGT
>DASZGP010000144.1:0-1790 GCA_035938695.1 Candidatus Dormiibacterota bacterium
GTGGAGGCGAGGTCTGAAACGCATACTCTGGGCGAGTTTAAATGTCGATCGCGTACAGATCGAATACTCAACCCCCCGCGCACCTGTATACTGGACGACCCACGAGCCAGGGCTCGGAAGAGGGGAGTCAAGCCCTGGGACCGCGGGGCCGAGCTCGGTGCGGGAGGCGGGACTCGAACCCGCAAGGCCTTGCGACCAGCGGTTTTTGAGACCGCCGCGTATACCGTTCCGCCACTCCCGCGGGGGTGACCTCGCGATTCTAGGCGGCGCGGTCGCCGCCCGTAGGATATAGCGATGTCACGGGTGATCTTGGACTACGGCCCGCCGGGGGCGGGCATCCAGCGCGCCCGCCGGAGCCGGCGGGTGACCCGCCGGCCGGTGATGCTGGCCAGCGCGGGCCTGATCGCCGCCGTCCTGGTCGGCGGCGGGGCGACCTTCGGGCGGCAGATCTACCACGCCATCCGGGCCCGGGGCACCACCAGCTCCCACGCCCTCAACGGCCAGCAGCTCTCCGCCCTGATGGCCATCAGCCCGGCGCCGCGCGACGTCCCCGAGCCGCGGCGGGCGGCGGGCGCGGCCAGCCCCACCCCGCTGCCGGGCACCGCCATCCTGCCCGTGCCCTACACCGTCCAGGCGCCGTTCAACAACTGGAAGGTGCACGAGGAGTCCTGCGAGGAGGCGGCCCTGCTGATGTACCACGACTTCCTGGAGGGCGACGCCAGGGCCCAGATCCCGCCGGCCGATGCCGACCAGCAGCTCCGCGCCCTGAAGGCCTGGCAGGTGACCAACTGGGGCGCCGAGCGGGACCTCGACCTGGAGCACATCGGGCAGCTGGCCCAGCAGTACTACGGCTACACCTACCAGGTCTCCCCGGCGACCCAGGCCAACATCCAGGCGGCGGTGGCGGCGGGGCACCCGGTGGTGGTGCCAGTCATGACCCACTCCCTCATGAACAGCAACTACGGGCCCAAGACGGTGTACCACGTGGTCCTGATCAAGGGCTACGCGCCGGGCGGCGTGGTCACCAACGACGCCGGGATCAAGGAGGGCAAGGACTGGTTCTACTCCTGGCCGGTGCTGTTCTCGGCGATCGACGCCCAGACTCCCAAGATGGGCCAGGGACGGCTGATGCTCGTCCTCTATCACCCATAATTCGGAGCCCATGTTCCTGCTCGCGGACATCCTCGGCCCGCTCGTCGGCGTCGTCGAGTTCCTGCTCCAGCTGGAGATCGTCCTGATCCTGGTCAGGGTCGTCCTCAGCTACACCAGCGTCAGCCGCTACCACCCGCTGATGCAGATGCTGTACCAGGTCACCGACCCGGTGATCAGCCTGGCCCGCATGGTGCCCCACGTCTTCGGCCAGTTCGACTTCAGCCCCTTCATCGCCAGCCTGGGGCTGTACGTCCTGCGCCAGATCATCGCCAACCTGGCCTTCGACCTGCTGACGCCGTCCTCGCCCCACTCCCTGCTGCGTTGAGCCGATGCTGATCCTGATGCGGGCCCAGGCCAGCGAGGAGGAGCTGGAGGGGGTCCGCGCCCTGGTCAAGCAACACGGCTTCCGGCCCGTGACCCTGCCCGGCGAGGACCGCGTGGCGATCGGGGTCCTGGGCAGCAACCCCTCGAGCCTCCGCGACCTGGTCATCAGCCTGCCGGGGGTGGTCGACGCGGTGCCGGTGAGCAAGCCCTTCAAGCTGGTCGGGCGGGAGTTCCACCCCGAGCCGACGGTGGTCAGGGTCGGCGACGTCGACATCGGCGCCGGCGCCTTCACGGTGATGGCCGGGCCCTGCTCG
>DASZGP010000145.1:0-15018 GCA_035938695.1 Candidatus Dormiibacterota bacterium
CGCCATCTTGGGCCCGATCCCCTTGACCGACATCAGGAGCAGGAAGAACTCCAGGTCCTCCTGGGCCCGGAAGCCGAAGAGGGCCAGCTGGTCCTCGCGGACGTAGGTGTGGGTGAAGAGCTTGAGGGGCTCCCCCACCCCGCCGACCTCCGCCAGCAGCCGCCCCGGCACCGCGACCAGGTAGCCGACGCCGCCGACCTCCAGGATCAGGGACTCGGAGCCGAGGTGGGCAACGGTGCCGCTGAGGCTGCCGATCATCCGTCCGCCTCCGTCGCGCCGGAGGCCGCCGCTCGCCTCACGAAACCCGCCGGCCGGGCGCCAGCCGGTGGCTCTGGAGGTGGCAGAGGGCGACCGCGGCGGCGTCGAAGGCGTCGTCGGGAAGGCGCTGGGGCATCGTCACCGCCGCCCGCACCATCTTGGTGACCTGGGGCTTGGTGGCCTTGCCGTAGCCGGTCAGCGAGACCTTGACCTGCATCGGGGTGTATTCCCACACCGGCAGGCCGGCCTGGGCCAGGGCCAGCAGGATCACCCCGCGCGCCTCCGCGACCTGCATCGCGGTGGTGGTGTTGCTGGCGAAGAAGAGCTGCTCGACCGCCGCCACGTCGGGGGCGGCCGCCGCGATCATGGCGGTGAGCTGGCGGTGGAGGTCGAGCAGCCGGAGCGGCCCGGCGGTGCCGGGGGCCGTGCTGACGACGCCGGCGCCGATCACCTCGCGCTGCCCGCCGGCGGCGCGGACCAGGGCGAAGCCGGTGGTGCCCAGCCCCGGGTCGATGCCCAGGACGACCTCGGCGCTCACGGCCCGGGCACCACGGCGTCGACCCCCACGGCCTGGGGCAGCGGGCCGGTCTGGAGCAGGGCCAGGACGTCGGCGCGGTAGTAGGGGTCGGTGGCGATCGCGCCGCCGCTGATCTGGACCTCGCCGCTGGTGAGGGGCTGCTGCACCGTCGCGTCGTTGAGCATCCGGTTGTCGACGAAGATCGCCAGCAGGTTCTGGGGCGGAGCCGCGGCCGGCAGGTCCGCGGTGGCCTGGCCGAGCCGGGCGGCGCCGTCGCCGTTGAGCTGGAGGGTGATGGTGCGCTGGCCGAGGGTCGGGTCCTGGCCGGGCGCGGCCGACCGGAGCATGGCGCCGTCGATGCCGATCGGGCGCGGCACGACTCCCGTGGGGATGCACTCCAGGGCGGCGGAGGACCCGTCGCAGGCGCCTCCCTCCGACACCGGCACCGAGGCCGGGTCGACCACGTCGGCGGGTATCCGCACCGGCGGTGAGGCGTTCGCCCAGGTGACGAAGCCCAGGCTGCCGCGGCCCAGGAGGAGGCGGGCGCGGGCCACGGCGGCGCCGGGCAGTACGACCCGGGCGTGGCTGGCGTCGATCCGGGTCACGGTGGCACAGACCATGGTGGCCGCGTGCAGGCGGGCGGTGAGGCGGCCGATGGTCTCATCGCTCAGCCCGGGGGCGGAGATCGTCGCGGTGACCCCGGGATGGCCGCAGCCGGAGTCGAGCGCCGGCTCCGGCGACGGGATGCGCGGCCTGAAGGCCCCGACCGGCGGCGGCGCCGGGCAGGGGCGCGAGGTGACCACCGGTGACGGCACGGTGGAGGCGGCTCCGCTCGCGCCGGCCGGGGCGGCGGCCACCGTCAGCGAGCAGGTGCCGGTCACGACCCCCGTCCGGGTGGAGACGGCGCAGGCCGACGGCAAAACCACCAGGCCCAGCAGGAGGGCGGCGACGCCAGCCGCGCGCGGCACGCTGGTCCCCGCCGGCTCGGGCCGGCTCAGACGGCCTCGCTCAGCCTTTCCAGCTGGGCGGCGTCGATGTCGAAGTTGGCGTAGACCTGCTGGGCGTCGTCGGAGTCCTCCAGCGCCTCCATGAGGCGGAGCAGCTTGGCCGCCTCGCCCTCGTCGGTCACCGCGATGGTGGTCGAGGGGCTCATCGTCAGCTCGGCGCTGACGATCTTGGCCCCGGCCTTCTCCAGGCCGTCCCTGACCGCCTCGAAGTCCTCCGGCTCGGTCTCGACCTCGAGCTGGCCGTCGCTGACCACCACGTCGCTGGCGCCCAGCTCGATGACCTCCAGGGCCATCTCGTCGGCGTCACGCTGGCCGGGGTCGACCAGCAGCTGGCCCTTGCGCTTGAAGATCCAGCCCACCGCGCCCTGCTCGGCGATGCTGCCGCCGTGGCGGCCGAAGATCTGGCGGATCTCCGAGGCGGTGCGGTTGCGGTTGTCGGTGAGGGCGTCGACCATGATCGCCACCCCGCCGGGCCCGTAGCCCTCGTAGCGCAGCTCCTCGTAGGACGCGCCGCCCGACTCCCCGGTGCCGCGCTTGATCGCCCGGTCGATGTTGTCGGCCGGCATGTTGACCTCGCGGGCCTTCTGGATCGCCAGCCGCAGCCGGAAGTTGGCCCCCGCGTCCCCCCCGCCCTCCTTGGCCGCCACCGCGATCTCCCGGGCCATCTTGGTGAAGACGATCCCCTTCTTGGCGTCAGTGGCCGCCTTCTTGTGCTTGATCGTGGCCCATTTGCTGTGTCCTGACATGGCGGCCCAAGTCTATCGCCGCCCTCACCAGCCCGGGGCTAGGAGGCGACGTACTCCTCGAACAGCTTCCGCCCCACCGCGCTGAGGCTGCGGTGCTCCCGGGCGGCCTTGTCGCGGACCTTCCGGTAGAGCTCGGCGTCGATCCTGAACTGCACCCGAGGAGAGACGCCGGTCTCGCCCAGCGAGGGTCTGCCGATGTAACGCGGGACCAAGGTATCGGGGTCGTAGCCTCGCTCAGCCTCTTCGGCGATCCGCTCGATATCCGCCTTGGTGAGGATGTGTCCAGACTTGGTCCGGATCACGTTCGACATGCCAAAGCCCTCTCGTAGAGCGCTCGGTAATTCCGACGGAGTTTCATGGCATGAACCACGATCATCCCGCCGTCTCCCGCCTCGACGACGACGACCTCCAGCGCCACCCCAACCTCATCATCCCCGAGCAGCAAGGATCCATATCCAGCTTGGATGTCGACACCGGGGTGCCGATCATCGAAGGCCAGCCCGCAGTGCCGGATGACGTACTCGATCTGGTGCTTCCTGATGCCATGTTTGAACGCCGACCTGGCGAATGTGTCCCCACTGCCTATTATTGTACGACATAACGTCAGGTCTCTGGCTGGCTCGGCCGAATCACATCAGGGTCCAAGCTCCCGCGATCGTGGGTTCGGACTTCGGCCGTCACCCTGAGTACGCGCCGCCGTCCCACCTGCCAAAGCACGCTCCGCCCATCCGGAAGGTGAAGCGGGAGCGTCGGGGATTCAAGGATTTCACCGTCCAGGCGAACCCCGCGCTGGTTGATCAGGCGACGCGCCTCGCTCTTGGTCGTAGCCAGTGCCAACTCGACCATCGCATCGGCGTAGGTTGGCCACGTGGTCATTGCGGGCACACGTACCTCAGGGATCTCAACGGGGACCTCGCCTCGCTGGAACTGAGAGCGAAAGGCCTCTCCCGCAGCGGTGGCCGCCGCGGCCGAGTGGTACATCGCGACCACACGCTCCGCGAGCTTCCACTTGGCGTCGCGAGGGTTCTGCCCCACCGCCAGGTCACGTTCGACCTGGTCCACCTCCGCAGCCGGCATGTCGGTGACCAGCCGCAGGTACCGGGTGATCAGCTCGTCGGGCACCGACATCAGCTTGCCGAACATCTCCTCCGGTGGCTCCGCCACGCCGACGTAGTTGCCCAGCGACTTGCTCATCTTCTGCCTGCCGTCGAGGCCCTCCAGCAGGGGCATGGTGAGGATGTCCTGGGGCCTGCCGCCGGCCTCGCGCTGGAGGTCGCGGGCGAAGAGCAGGTTGTAGAGCTGGTCGGTGCCGCCGAGCTCGAGGTCGGACTCGACGGCGATCGAGTCGTAGCCCTGGAGGAGGGGGTAGAGCAGCTCGTGGACCCCGATCGGGTGGCCGGCGGCGGAGCGCTTGCTGAAGTCGTCGCGCTGGAGGATCTGGGCCACGGTGGCCTTGCCGGCGAGGCGGATGACGTCGGCCAGGTCCATGCCGCCGAACCACTCCGACTGCGGGCGCACCTCGGTGGCGTCGCGGTCGAGGATCTTGAAGACCTGGTCCAGGTAGGTCTGGGCGTGGGCGGCGACCTCGGCCTCGGTCAGGGGCCGGCGGGTCTCGGAGCGGCCGCTGGGGTCGCCGATGCGGGCGGTGAAGTCGCCGATGATCAGGACCGCCTGGTGCCCCAGCCGCTGGAAGTCGCGCAGCTTGCCCAGGACCACGGTGTGCCCCAGGTGGATGTCGGGGGCCGAGGGGTCGATGCCCAGCTTGACCCGCAGCTTCCTGCCCGAGGCCAGCGCCTCGCGCAGGTGGTCGGCCACCTCGACGTTGACGGCACCCCGGGTCGCCACCTCCCAGTCGGAGTCGGGTCCTCGGCTTTCGCTGTCTGCCACGGTGAGGGGATGTTAGTCGAGCCCGGCGGCGAGGTGGCGCCGGGGACCGGCCGGTAGAATCGGCCCCGATGCGCCAGCAGCAGCTCGTGGCGCTGGCGCTCAGGCAGCGCCGCCGCCGGACCGCCCGCCGGGGCGCCGCGCTCACCTTCCTCTTCTCCCTCGCCCTGCTCACCGGCGGCGGCGGGGCGGTGGCGCTCGACCGCCTCGACTACTACTCCGCCGACCTCCCCGACCCCAGCAACCTGAACCCCGAGAACCTCTCCCAGGCGACCCGGATCCTCGACCGCAAAGGCCGCCTGCTCTACCTCCAGCAGCCCCAGGGCCGGATCCGCACGGTGGTCCCGCTGGCCGCCGTCTCCCCGCTGCTGCGGCACGCCACGGTGGACATCGAGGACCGCAACTTCTACCTCCACCAGGGCCTGGACTACGCCCGCCTGGTCAGCGCCGCCTACTCCGACGCCCGCGGCGCCAGCCTCCAGGGCGGCAGCACCATCACCCAGCAGCTGGCCAAGCTCAAGTACTTCACCAACGGGCAGACCTCGGTCGCGGATCGGACCATCGACCGCAAGGCCAAGGAGGCGCTGCTGGCCCAGGAGATCGAGGCCCGCTACGGCAAGGACCAGATCCTGGAGGCCTACCTCAACGAGATCTTCTACGGCCACGACTCCTACGGCATCGAGGCCGCCAGCGAGACCTACTTCGGGGTCCACGCCAGCGACCTCGACCTCAACCAGGCCAGCCTGCTGGCCGGCATCCCCCAGCAGCCCTCCAAGTTCGACCCCCTGACGGCCGACGGGCTGGCGGCGGCGCGGCGGCGCCAGCGCGAGGTCCTCGACGCCATGGCGCGCCAGGGCGACATCCTGCCGGAGCAGGTCCAGACCACCCTCGACACCCCGCTGGCCTTCCGCCAGCAGACCAGCGACCAGGTCTTCCTGGCCCCCCACTTCGTGGTCTACCTGCTCAACTACCTGAAGCAGAAGTTCGGCGCCACGGTCCTCGACCGGGGCGGGCTGGTGGTCACCACCAGCCTGGACCTCGACCTCCAGAACCGGGCCCAGCAGATCGTCCACGACCAGGTGGCGCGCTTCGGCTTCGACGGCATCAACAACGGCGCGATGGTGGCGCTGGACCCCACCACCGGCCAGATCCTGGCCTACGTCGGCAGCGCCGACTACAACAACCAGGCCATCGACGGCGCCTACGACAACGTCGACGGGGGCGGCGACCCGGGCTACATCGGGCGCCAGCCGGGCTCGTCCTTCAAGCCCTACGTCTACCTCACGGCGCTGCAGAACGGCTGGTCGCCGGGCAGCCTGGTCGACGACCGCCAGGGCAAGTACGCCGGGTCGCAGTTCTTCGACTTCGACAACGGCAGCGAGGGGGTGATCAGCGTGCGCACCGCGCTGGTGGGCTCGCGCAACATCCCCCCGATCCAGCTCTTCGCCCAGCTCGGCTACGACCGCATCCTCCAGACGGTGCGCACCCTGGGGATCGCCACCCCCCTGGACGACAACCTGGGCACCGCCATCGGCGGCAGCAACATCCGGATGCTGGAGCACGCCGACGCCTACGCGGCCTTCGCCGCCGGCGGGGTCTACCGGCCGGTGGCGCCCCTGCTGAAGGTCACCGACACCCGCGGCAACGTGCTCTACCAGTTCAAGCCGACGGCCGGGACCCGGGTCGCCAGCCCCCAGGCCACCTACGAGCTCAACGACATCCTGCTGGGCTACCCGCGCAAGTGGGGCCTGAACCTGGTCGGGCCCACGGCGGGCAAGTCGGGGACCACCGGCGGCGGCAGCGTCAACCCCACCGACAACTGGTACATGGGCTACACCCCCGACCTGGTGGTGGGCACCTGGATGGCCAAGACCGGGCCCTGCAACCCGGGCGACACGGTGCGGCGGCAGTGCGGGCTGGCGAGCAAGAACGTCTTCGGGGTGGAGACCTCCGAGAAGATCTTCCAGGACTTCCTGCCGGTCTTCTACAACGGCCGCCAGATCCCCACCTTCCAGCGCCCGGCGGGGATCGTCAACGGCTACGTGCCCTGCCACCCCGCGCCCCCGGTGTCGATCGAGGCGCCGTCAGGGGCGATCCTGCCCCAGGTCTGCACCCCCGGCGACATTCACGTCGCGGGCCTCTCGGCCCCGCTCCCCTCCCCCTCGCCGGACAGCGGAGGCGGCTGAGCCCGGACCTCGCGGCCGACCCCGGCGACGCGGAAGCGCAGGGGCAGGTCGGCGGCCTTGGTCAGCCCGACCCGGGGGCCGACCCGGACCTCGGCGTCGGGGATCGCCGGCCCTTCGAGAACCCGGAGGTCGGAGGCCGCCAGGTCCCAGCCGTTGGCCGCCAGGTCGATCCCCAGCTCGCGGCAGAGCAGGCCGGGGCCGGCGAGGACTCGATCCAGGCTGTGCCGGCCCTCGCCGGGCACCGGCCCCACCGCTCGGATCAGCACCGCCTCGCCCGTCCCCTCCGGGCCGGTGACCACGTTGAGGCAGTGGTGGATGCCGTAGACCAGGTAGACGTAGGCCACCCCGGGCCGGCCGAACATCACCCGGTTGCGCGGCGTCGGCCCGCGGAAGGAGTGGGCGGCGGGATCGGTGGCCCCGAGGTAGGCCTCGACCTCCAGGATGCGGGCCACCACGGGGCCGCCGTCGCGACGCAGCCAGAGCCGCTTGCCCAGCAGCTCGCGGGCCACCAGCGCCGTGGGCCGGAGGTAGAACTCCCGCCGCAGCGGCCGGGGGTCAGCTGAAGGAGGAGGCGAAGTACTTGGCAGGCTCGAGCGGCAGAACGGGCCGGAAGACGGTCACGACGGCCGGCTGGATGGCCTTCAGCGGGCCCGCCAGGATCGACTGCGAGATCGAGGCGGTGAAGGAGTCGACGATCTGGGGCTGGCCGGTGCCCCCCGGCCCCTGGGTCGCGGCGCCGTAGCTGAAGATGTAGAGGAGGATCGAGAGTTCGACCGCCGAGAAGAGCAGCCCCGCCGCCGCGCCGAAGAAGCGGTCGAAGAGGAGGGCGTTGAAGAAGGCCAGCGGACCGGAGTAGAAGGCCATCAGGACCTCCGCCATGATCACCACCGCGAGCACGATCCCGATGAATATGCCGAGGTGCGCCGCGACCGGGTGCTTGCCGACGTTGAGGCCGAAGTTCTGGGTCATGGCGACGCTCATGCCCCGGGCCAGGATCAGCCCCAGCGCGAAGGCCGCAACCTGGACCAGGCGGCGAAAGAGGCCGTAGCGGTAGCCGAGCACCACGCTGCCGGCGAGGCATACCGCGATCAGGATGTCGACGATCACCGGGCCCTGACCTCGGCTTCGACCTCGGCGCCCAGGCGGGCCAGGATCCGAGCCTCCGCCGCCGCCACCTCGTCACCGGTGAGGGTGCGGTCGGGCGCGGCGTAGACCAGGTGCACCGCCAGGCCCTTGCGGCCGGCGGGCAGCTGGCTCCCGTGGTACTCGTCGAACAGGTTCACCGTGCGCAGGATAGCTTCTCCGGCGTCACGGATCGTCCTCAGGACGTCACGGGCCGGTCGCGTCGTGGGAACGCTGATCGCGATGTCCCGGCTGACGGCCGGGAAGCGCGACAGCGACTCGGCCACCGGCAGGCGGAGGTTGGCGGCCAGCAGGTCGAAGTCGACCTCGGCCAGGACCAGCGGGGCGCGGAGGTCCATCCCCCGCACCGCCTCGGGATGGACCTCACCGAGCCAGCCGAACAGCGCGCGCTCGCCCACCGCGGCGCCGGCCGCGTCCCGGCGGACCAGCCAGAGTCGGGCGGAACGGCCGGGGCGCAGACCGTGGACCCGCTCCTGCTCGACCTCCAGGCGGAGGCCGGCGCCCGCCGTGCCGCCCGGCTCGACGCCGCTGAGGCTCCGGGAGATGTCCTCGATGACGCCCTTGGTCGCCAGCAGGGCGTCACGCACCTGCTCGTCGGCCTTCCTGCCCGTGGCGGCCTGGACCTGGTGGGCGAAGCCCAGCATCCGACGCTCCCGGGGGAGGTCGAGGTCCTGGCGGCGACGATCGGCGAAACGGTCGTCGGGGGTGCCGGTGATGGCGGGCGTGCCGGAGGCGCCGGCGGGACCCGAGTCCGGCGGAGCCGAACCGTCACGGGGCCAGAAGACGCGGCCCAGCTCGAAGATGCGCACCGCCTCGTTGCCCACGTCGTTGTTGCGCTCGACGATGCGGGTCAGGCCGGGCAGCAGGCTGATCCGCATCCGGTCCTGCTCGGAGGTCATGGGATTGAGCAGCAGCACCTGGCGGTCGGTCGGCGGGTGCCCCATCAAGGGGTCTCTCGGGTTCCCGAACGACAGCCCGACGACCTCGTCGTAGCCGCCGGCCAGGGCCAGGTCACGCGCCTCCCACTCGACGTCGGCGGGCGGCAGGACGCGGGCGACGGGCTGGCGCCGGCCGGGCAGGGTCGAGGGCAGGTTGGCGTAGCCGCGCAGGCGGCCGACCTCCTCCACCAGGTCCTCGGGGATGCCGACGTCGAGGCGGAAGGGCGGCGGGGTGACGGTCAGCACCGGGCCATCGGCCTCGGCCGCGCCTGTGGGGCCGGCTGGCGGCGTCTCGACCGCCGCCCCCCCCATCGCCGGGGGCGCAACGGCATCGCCGTCCACGCCGAAACCCAGCCGTTCCAGCCGGGCGCGAATCTCCGCCTCGGCCCGCGCCGGACCGCCCAGGTCCTCGCCCAGCACGCCGGTGACGAATCCGACTCGGAGCCTGATCGGCGCGCGCTCGCGCGGCGCGGGGTGGACGTCGACGGCCGGGCTGCTGGGTCCGGCGCCGGCCACCTCCCGCAGCAGCGCCGCCAGCCGCGCCGCGCCCAGCGGCGCCAGGGCCGGGGCCAGCTGCTTCTCGAAGCGGCCGCTGGCCTCGGTGCGCAGGCCCAGGCGGCGGCTGGTGGCCCGGATCGAGGTGCCGAGGAAGTTGGCCGATTCGATGACCACGCTGGTGGTGGCGTCGCCGACCGCGCTGGCCGCCCCGCCGATGATCCCGGCAATGGCCTGGGGCCGCTCCGGGTCGGCGATCAGCAGCGCCCCCTCGGGCAGCTCCCGGGTACGACCGTCGAGGCAGGCCAGGCTCTCCCCAGCGCGGGCGCGGCGGACGATCAGGCTTGGCGCGGCCTTCAGCGTTGGCGCGGCCTCCAGCGCCGGCGCGGCCTCCAGCCGGGCCGGGGCGCCCACGCCGGGGAGGGCCGGCACGCCGGCCTCGGGGAGCACGGCTCGGCCCGCCAGCCGGTCGCGGTCGAAGGCGTGCAGCGGCTGGCCCAGCTCCAGCATCACGTAGTTGGCGGCGTCGACCACGTTGTTGATCGGCCGCTGCCCGACCGCGCGCAGGCGGCGCTGCATCCAGCCCGGCGAGGGGCCGACCCGGAGGCCGAACACCTCGCGGGCCACGTACCTGGCGCAGAGGTCGGGGTCGCGGATCTCGACCGACAGCGCCGCGGCCCCAGCCTCCTCCGGCAGGGCGTCCGGCGCGCGCAGCTCTCTCCCCAGGACCGCCGCCAGCTCGCGGGCCACGCCCAGGTGGCAGAGCTCGTCGGGGCGGTTGGGCGTCACGTCGACAATCAGCAGGTGATCGGGCGGCATCAGGTCGGCCAGCGGCATCCCGGTGGGGCCGCCGGTGCCGAGCACCATGATCCCGTCCGCCTCGGTCGAGATGCCCAGCTCGGCCGGGCTGCAGAGCATCCCCTCCGACGGCGCCCCCAGCATCTTGCGGGCCTTGATCGTCATCCCGTTGGGCAGGATGGTGCCGACCGTCGCCAGCGGCACCAGGTCGCCGACCCGCAGGTTGGGCGCGCCCGAGACCACCTGCGACGACGCGCCGCCGTGCTCGACCCGGGCCAGCAGCAGGTGGTCGCTGCCCGGCACCGGGGCCAGCTCGGCGATGCGCGCCACGACCACCCCCTCCCAACCCTGGCCGACGGCGATCACCCGGTCGACCTTGCTGCCCGAAAGGGTCAGCGCCTCGGCCAACCGCTCGGCGTCCTCGGGCAGCTCGACGTACTCGCGCAGCCACTCCAGCGAGACCCGGATGGGCATCAGCCGGTCTCCCCAGCCATGCCCGGCTGCCGCCACCAGCGGCGCGCCGCGGTCATCAGAACTGCCGGATCAGGCGCACGTCGTTGTCGAAGAGCGCGCGCATGTCCTCGACGCCGTACTTGAGCTGGGCGATCCGGTCGATGCCGACGCCGAAGGCGAAGCCGCGGTAGCGGGCCGGGTCGACGCCGCCGAAGCGGAGCACGTTGGGGTGCACCATCCCCGCCCCCAGCATCTCCAGCCAGCCCTCGAAGCCGCAGAGCCGGCAGCCCCTGCCGGCGCACTGGAAGCAGCTCACGTCGGCCTCCACGCTGGGCTCAGTGAAGGGGAAGTGGGTCGGCCGCAGGCGGATGCGGCGCTCGTCGCCGAACATCGCCCGGGCGAAGTACTCCAGGGTGCCCTTGAGGTCGGCGAGGGTCACGTCCTCGTCCACCAGCAGGCCCTCGACCTGGTGGAACATCGGGGTGTGGGTGGCGTCGCTGTCGCGGCGGTAGGTCTTGCCCGGCACGATGACCCGGATCGGCGGCCGCTCCCGCTCCATGACCCGAATCTGCATCGGCGAGGTGTGGGTGCGCAGCAGGACCCGCGTCTCCTGTCCCTCGACGGCCGCGCGGAGGGTGGCCTCGTCGGCCACGAAGAAGCTGTCGAAGCCGTCGCGGGCAGGGTGGCCGGCGGGCAGGTTGAGGGCCTCGAAGTTGTAGAAGTCGGTCTCCACCTCGGGGCCGCGGGCGACCTCGTAGCCCAGGCCACGGAAGATCTCCTCGATCTCCCGCATCACGCGATGGACGGGGTGGCGGTGGCCGCGCCCGGGCGGCGTGCCGGGGAACGTGAGGTCGATCGACTCGGCCCCGGCGAGGTCGCCCCGCTGGCGCAGGGCGGCGAGGCCGGCCTCGAGGGCGGCCTCGATCGTCCGCGCCACCGCGTTGGCACGCTGGCCGACCTCCCGGCGCCGCTCCGGCGGCAGCGATCCCACGGTCGAGAGCAGCACCTTGAGGGGAGCCCTACGCCCCAGGTAGTGGATGCGGGCGTTCTCCAGGCCGGCCTCGTCGGTGGCCGCGTGCACGGCGGCGATCGCCTCGCGCTCCAGGGCGTCGAGGTCGACCGCGGGGGCCTCGCTCATGGTGCGGCTGGCCGCCGGGAAACGGAGCCGGTGTGGACCGCGGGGCGCCGCGGCCCCCCCGCCCGCACTAGCCCGCGGCGGCTGGGACCGGGCTCGCGGCGCCGGTCCTGGCGACCTCGACGAGCTGCGTGAACATCGCGGCGTCCCGCACCGCCAGGTCGGCCAGGACCTTGCGGTCGAGCTCGACCCCGGCGGCCTTGAGGCCGTGGGTGAAGGTGCTGTAGGTCATCCCGTTGAGCCGCGCGGCGGCGTTGATACGGGCGATCCAGAGCGCGCGCATGTCGCGCTTGCGCACCTTGCGGTCGCGGTACTGGTAGGCCAGGCTGTGCATGACCGCCTGGTTGGCGACCTTGAAGAGCTCCTTGTGGCTGCCGGTGAAACCCTCGGCGCGCTCGAGAACCTTCTTGTGGCGCGCGTGGGCGGTCACGCCCCGCTTGACTCTTGGCATCTCTCTCGCCTCCTACAGGTACGGAGCGACCTTGAGCACGGCCTGCTTGTCCGCCGGGCTCACGGTGCGGTCGCCGCTGAAGGCGCGCTTCCGCTTGGCGCTCTTGCTCTCGAGCATGTGGCTCTGCTGGGCGTGACGGCTCATCACCTTCCCCGTCTTGGTGACGCGGAAGCGCTTGGCCGTCCCCTTGTGGGTCCTGATCTTCGGCATGTTCGGTGTCCTTTTCTGGTTCGGGCGCTCCGCCCGGACGGGTTGGGTCAGCCGGGGGTCACGGGGGCTGGGGCCGCCGGGGCCGGAGCCGCCGGGGCGGCCACGCTGGCCTCGGCCGGCTCGCCGTCCTCGGTATGCCTGGTCTCACCCGGCCGGGCCAGGGGACCCATGATCTGGCTCATGTTCTTGCCTTCGAGGAGGGGGCTGCGCTCGACGTGGGCGACGTCCGCGAGGTCGACCGCCATCCGTTCGAGGATGCGCCGGCCGATGTCCTGGTGGACCATCTCCCGGCCCCTGAACCAGATCGTGACCTTGACCTTGTCGCCCTCGACGAGGAACTCGCGCACCCGCTTGAGCTTCGTCTGGTAGTCGTGGTCCCCGATCTTGGGACGGAAGTTCATCTGCTTCAGCCTGTTGCCCGACTGCCGCCGCCGTGACTCCGCTTCCTTCTTTCGCGCGTCGAAGCGGAACCTGCCGTAATCCATGAGGCGGCAGACCGGTGGTGCAGCCTGGGGCGCGACCTCGACCAGGTCCAGCTCCCTCTCCGCGGCGATCTGCCGGGCCCGCTCAGTGGGCAGGACGCCCAGCTGCTCGTTGCGCTCGTCGATCAGCCGCACGTTGGGAACGCGGATCTGCTCGTTGACCCTCAGCTCCTTGAAAGCGATAGACCAAGACCTCCTAGCCCGCCCCCCCGGCTCGAGGACGGATAAAAAAAGAACGGACAGCCGAAGCCGTCCGCACTCCCGCCTTACGCGGGACCCGGTGGGCCTGGAGCCCCCACCGAAAGGTGGGGCCATGCGCCGGGTGAGGAGTCAGCTCCTGCTTTCCGCCGGGCTTGTGGCCCGAGCCGGAGGCCGATTCTAACAGAGCGGCCGAACGAGGGGAACCGTCGCGCCCCGCACCGGGCCTCCCCCCGAGGCACCCCAGGGAAATCAGCCCCGCGAGGCCACCAGGGCGGTGAGGATGTCGGCGACCTCCTCGGCGGGCTTGGGCCCGAGGTCGCCCTCGTGGCGCCGGCGCAGGCTGACCGTGCCGGCCTCCTCGTCGCGCCCACCGGCGACGCCGATGAAGGGCACCTTCTGGAGCTCGGCGTGGCGGATCTTGGCCTGCATCCGCTCGGCCCGGCTGTCGATCTCCACCCGCAGGCCGCGGTCGCGCAGCAGCGCCGCCTGGCGCTCGACGTACGGGAGGTTCTTGTCGGAGATCGGCACCAGCACTATCTGGACCGGCGCCAGCCAGACCGGGAAGGCGCCCGCGAAGTGCTCGATCAGGAAGGCCATGAAGCGCTCCAGGCTGCCGATCGGGGCGCGGTGGATCATCGCCGGACGGGCCATCTCGCCGTCCGGGCCGACGTACTCCAGGCCGAAGCGCTCGGGCAGCAGGAAGTCGAGCTGGGTGGTCGAGGCGCTGAACTCGCGGCCCATGGCGTCGCGGATCTGGACGTCCAGCTTGGGCCCGTAGAAGGCCGCCTCGCCCGGCTCCTCGGAGAAGGGCCGGCCGATCTCCACGAGCGCCTCGCGGATGGCGGCCTCGGCGGAGTCCCACATGGCGTCGCCGCCGATGTACTTGGAGTCGGCGGGATCGCGGCGGCTGAAGCGGAACTTGAAGTCCTCGATGTGCAGCGCGGCGTAGAGGTCGAGGATCAGCTGGGTGGCGGCCTTGAACTCGGCCTTGACCTGGTCGGGGGCGCAGAAGATGTGGGCGTCGTTGATGGTGAAGCCGCGGACCCGCACCAGCCCGGCCAGCTCGCCCGACTTCTCGTAGCGGTAGACCGTCCCCAGCTCGCCGATCCGCAGCGGCAGCTCGCGATAGCTGCGCCGCTCGTGCTGGTAGATCCGGATGTGGTGGGGGCAGTTCATCGGCCGCAGGATGTAGCTCTCGTCCTCGACCCCGAAGGGCGAGAACATCGAGTCCCTGTACGACTGCAGGTGGCCGCTGATCCGGTACAGCTCCTCCGACGCGATGTGCGGGGTGTAGACGTGCTGGTAGCCGCCGCGGCGCTCGGCGTCGAGGATGTACTCCTCCAGCTGGCGCCGCACCGTGGCCCCCCGGGGCAGCCACATCGGCAGGCCCTTGCCGACCGCCTCGTCGATGAAGAACAGGCCCAGCTCCTTGCCCAGCTTCTTGTGGTCGCGCTCGCGGGCCAGCTCCAGGCGCTGGAAGTAGTCCTCCAGCTCCCGCTCGCTGTTCCAGGCGGTGCCATAGATGCGCTGGAGCATCTTGTTCTTCTCGTCGCCGCGCCAGTAGGCGCCGGCCAGGCGGGTCAGCCGGAAGTGCTGGATCGCCCCGGCGTCGGCCACGTGGGGGCCGCGGCAGAGGTCGAAGAAGTCGCCGGTCCAGTAGCAGCTGACCTCGGTCTCGGCCCGGGCCTCGCCCTCGGTCAGGATCTCCAGCTTGTAGGTCTGCCCCCGGTCGGCGAAGCGCTTGACCGCCTCGGTCTTGGGCAGCACCTCCTGGCGGTACTCGGGCCGCCGCGCCGCGATCTCCCGCATCCGCTGCTCGACCGCCGCCAGGTCCTCCTCCCGGAGGTTGACCGGCAGGTCGAGGTCGTAGTAGAAGCCGTCCTCGATGGCCGGCCCGATGGCGTATTTGGCGCCCGGGAAGAGCTCGCACACCGCGGCCGCCAGCAGGTGGGCCGCGGAGTGGCGGAGAACCTCGACGTCGACGGCGGTGGCGGCCATGGCTGAGAAGTGTATCGAGGGGCGGGATCGGCGGCCCGCGGGTCGGCGCTAGACGGCCAGGCGGCTCAGCCCCGCGGGCATCTCTTCGCGGGCCTGCTCCCCGACCAGGAACAGCT
>DASZGP010000146.1:0-2395 GCA_035938695.1 Candidatus Dormiibacterota bacterium
TGGCGGTCGGCGATGTAGCCGAAGTTGATCCCGCCCATGTAGCTGAAGATCGCCGTGGCCAGCTGCTGCCCCTCGTAGAGGAAGGCGCAGGGGATGGCCTCGTCGAGCTTGCAGCCCAGCGAGTAGAGCGGCCACTGGGGCCCGGGCACGTTGGTGACGATGGTGTTGAAGCCGATCTGGCGCAGCGCCGCGCGGGCCACCATCGAGTGCAGCGTCGCCGGCGAGTAGCCGGGCAGCTTGAGCAGGATGTCGGCGCCCAGCGCCTGCTTGCTCTTCTTGAGCCGGTCGACGTTGGCCTTGGCCTGGCGCATCCGGGCCGCCGGGAAGGGCTCGTTGACCGGCAGGTTGACGAGCAGCATGGAGAGCACGTTGCCCAGCGCCGTCTTCTGCGACTCGTCGCGCAGGGAGACCGGGCAGAGGGCCTTGATGGTCATGTGGTCGACGTCCTCGTCGTGGAGCTCGAGGTACTTCCGCAGCCCGCCGCTGACCACCCCCAGGACGACGTCGTTGATGGTCGCGCCGAAGGCCGTCTTGATCTCCTTGAACTCGGCCAGCTGGAAGCGGCTGTAGCGGAAGGCGCGGCTCGGCCCGGTGGGGCCGTTGAGCGGGCTGTCGGGGGCCCGGCTCTCCCGCACCGCGACCGCCAGGGCCCCCGCCGACTCGGCCAGCGACGCCGCCAGCCGACCCGGGTTGCTGGCCGCCTGGACCGCCGAGCGCACCAGGCCCATCGGCTGGCTGGCGCGGTGGCGCAGCGACTCCAGCACCAGGTCGAGGCCGGTCGGCTCCTTGTGCGCGCTCCACCTGGACCGCTCGCGGGGCGGCTCGTACTCGTCGGTGGTGTCGAGCAGCACGGTCACCAGCTCCAGCGCCGAGAGGCCGTCGACCAGGGCGTGGTGGGTCTTGGTCACCAGCCCCCAGCGGCCGCCCTCCAGCCCCTCGAGGTAGTAGAGCTCCCAGAGCGGGTGGCGGCGGTCGAGCTGGCGCGAGTAGACGCGCTCGATGAACTCGCAGATCTCCTTGGCCCCGCCGGGCTTGGGCAGTGCGGCGCGGCGGACGTGGAAGCTGATGTCGAACTGCTCGTCGTCGACCCACGCCGGGACGTCGACGTTCATCGGCAGGAAGGCCACCTTCTGCCGGTAGCGGGGCATCAGGTCCAGGCGCGGCTCGATCTGCCGGACCAGCGCCTCGTAGCGTTCCTCGTCGCTCTTCCAGTCCCCGGGCTCGAAGGTCGCGATCCCGCCCACGTGCATGTGGGTGTTGCGGGTCTCCAGGTGGAGGAATGACGCGTCGAGGGCGCTCAATCTAACGGGCATCGGCAGCCTCCCTTGGGTTCTACATCGGAGTGATCAAGAAGTATGACGGGAAGCCGCAAGCGCGTAGGTGCGCCGGCCCTGGGGGCTAGGCCGGCTGCAGCTCCTCCTCGGTCACGCCGACGCCGAAGTAGCGCGCGTCGGGATGGTGGAAGACCAGCGCGGAGACGCTGGCCTCGGGGTCCATCATGTGGCCGTCGGTGAGCTGCACCCCGACCGACTCGGGCTGGAGCAGGCGCCAGAGGATCTCCTGGTCGGAGAGGTCGGGGCAGGCGGGGTAGCCGAAGCTGACGCGGATGCCCTGGTAGCGCGCCTTGACCACCACCTCCTGCATCGACAGCTCGGGCGGGTCGGGGATGCCCCATTCGGCCCGGAGGTCGTGGTGGAGCTTCTCGGCGAAGGCCTCGGCGGACTCGATGGCCAGCGCCTGGAGGGTCTGCGACAGCACGTATTCGCCGTCCGCCTTGAGCTTCTCGGCCAGGCCCCGGACGCCGGCGCCGCAGGTGGTGACGAACATCGCCACGCTGTCCAAACCACCCCACGAATCAGGATTCGTGGGGACCCCGGGTTCTCCGCCGGCCGGAGCCACGAAGTCGGCCAGGCAGAGGCCGTCCTCGCGGGCCTGGCGGGGGAAGTGGAACCGCGCCACCTCCCGCCGAGAGGTCGGCGAGTCCGGGTCGTAGACGATCAGGTCGTTGCCCTCCGACGCGGCGGGGAAGAACCGGTGCACGCCGCGGGCCCGCAGCCAGCCCCCCTCGGCCCGGCGCTTGACGTCGTCGACGATGGCCTCCAGCTTGCGGTAGCGCGGGTCGCCCTGCTCGGCCAGGCGCCAGACGTTGCCGGGCAGCCCCAGGTGGTTGCCGTAGAGCGACTGGGGGTTGACGAAGGGCCACAGCTCGCGGAGGCGGACGGCGTGCTCGTGCCGCTCCAGGTCAGGCGCCGGGCGCGGCGGCTCGGGCCGGACCAGCGCCGAGCGGCGGGCCGCCGCCGGCACCGCCACCGGGACGGGGCGGGCCGCCGCCGCCGTCTGCCTGATCTTGGCCGCCCGCTCCTCGGCCAGCTCCTCGAGCTGGGCGCGGCCGCCG
>DASZGP010000147.1:0-3952 GCA_035938695.1 Candidatus Dormiibacterota bacterium
GAGGCGTCGCCGCGGAAGACCCTGAACGTCGCCATGCGTTGCCTAGGCGGTGCCCGTCGCCGGCTTGACCACGGACGTCTTCAGGAGGTCGAGGATGATCTCCTGCTGCTCCAGGATCTTCAGCTGCCGCACGTTCATCACGTGCAGCGCCGTGAGGGTCTTGTGGTCCTCCTCGGCGCGCTTGTCCTGGGCCGCCGATATCACGTTCTGACCGACGATGATGATCGGCAGCAGGACCAGCTGGAGGAAGTTCGAGGACAGCCAGTTGATGGCCGTCGTCGGGCTCGGATTCTGGATCACCGTCGGCAGCGCCACCAAGGCCAGCAGGGCGAAGACGTATGCGCAGTACATGGTCCCCACGATGCTGGTGATCCGCACCGCCACCGCGGCGTTGAAGCGCCCGATCGCGCTCTCGCCGTGGACCTTGCCGCGCACGTGCCTGGCCTGGACCAGCTGGGGCAGGTGGGCGATCGACTGCTCCAGCGACCTGATGGTGCCTTCGACCGGATTCTCGGCGGTGCCGGTGCTCATGCTGTCACCTCCTGTTGCTAAGCCTTGCCGACGGCTTGCAGCGCGGCCTTGCTGACCGCCGGCTTGTCGTCGATCAGCGCCGCCAGCTCGGCGGGCATCGGCGGGATGGCGCGCTTCTCGACGTGCACCTCGCCATCGGCCAGGGTGCTGACCAGGTTGTGCCGCCCCCAGTCCTGGTCGAGCTCCAGGAAGTCGAGGCGCCAGTGGCCGCCGCGGCTCTCCTCGCGCTCGATGGCGGAGCGGATCATCGACTCGCACAGCTCGACCATGAAGACCTGGTCGCGGCAGGCGTGCCAGCCGGGGTTGTACATCCGCGAGTCGGGCACCGCGAGGTCGCCGAGGCGGGCCTTGAGCGCCAGCATCTTCTCCAGGCCCTGGCGCAGCGAGGCACCCTCGCGGGCCAGCCCGGCGTGCTCGCCCATGACGTCCTGGATCTGCTCCATGAAGACGTAGGGGTTCTCCCTCCGGCCCGCCTCGTGGTTGGCGAAGGGACGGAGCAGCAGCTCCTTCTCGACGGCCACCAGGCTCTCGTCGACGGCGACCTCGCCGCGCTCCTTGGCGAAGGCCGCCGCCCCCTCCCCCGCCCGCTTGCCGAAGACCAGCAGGTCGGAGAGCGAGTTGCCGCCGAGGCGGTTGGCGCCGTGCAGCCCGGAGGCCACCTCGCCGGCGGCGAACAGCCCGGGCACCGTGGTGGCCTCGTTCTCCGGGTCGACCCGCACCCCGCCCATGACGTAGTGGATCGTCGGGCCGACCTCGAAGGCCTCCTTGGTGATGTCCACGTCGGCCAGCTTGTGGAACTGCTCGTACATGCTCGGCAGCTTGCGCTTGATGTACTCCGGGCCGCGGTGGGTGATGTCCAGGAAGGCGCCGCCGTGGGGCGAGCCGCGGCCGGCCTGGACCTCCTTGTAGATCGAGCGGGCCACGATGTCCCGCGCCGAGAGCTCCATGCGGTCGGGGTCGTAGTCCTCCATGAAGCGGCGGCCCTCGCTGTTCTTGAGCCGCCCGCCCTCGCCGCGCACCGCCTCGGTGACCAGGATGCCGCGCGCCCCGGGGGGCCAGACCATGCCGGTGGGATGGAACTGCACCATCTCCATGTCGATCAGCTCGGCGCCGGCCTCGAAGGCCATCGCGGCGCCGTCGCCGGTCGACTCCCAGGAGTTGGAGGTGACCTTGAAGACCTTGCCCCAGCCGCCGGTGGCCAGGATCACGGCCTTGGCCCGGAACACCACGAAGCGGCCGTCCTCGCGCCGGTAGCCGAAGGCCCCCGAGACCCGGCCCTGGTCGTCCTTGAGCAGGCGGGTCATGGTGTACTCCATGAAGACGTCGATGCCGGAGTGGATGCCCTTGTCCTGGAGGGTGCGGATCAGCTCCAGGCCGGTGCGGTCGCCGATGTGGCAGAGCCGCCGGTAGGAGTGGGCGCCGAAGGGCCGCTGGTTGATCAGGCCGTCCGGCGTGCGGTCGAAGACCGCGCCCCAGCGCTCCAGCTCCAGCACCCGGTCGCCGGCCTCCTTGGCGAAGATCTCCGCCATCCGCCAGTTGTTGATCCCCTTGCCGCCCTTCATGGTGTCGGCGAAGTGGGTCTTCCAGCCGTCCTCGGGGTCGACGTTGCCGAGGCTCGCGGCCACCCCGCCCTCGGCCATCACGGTGTGGGCCTTGCCCAGCAGCGACTTGCAGATCACCGCCGTCCTGGCCCCGGCCTGGGCGGAGGCGATCGAGGCCCGCAGGCCCGCGCCGCCGGCGCCGATCACGACGACGTCGTAGTCGTGGACCTCGTACTGGTCGGCCAGGTCCGCCATGCCCTTGCGCCTAGAACCCGATGTGGGGGTCGGCGATCACCCCATGGGCCAGGAGCCGGACGTAGATGTCGGTGCCCCAGACCGCGAAGAGGCTGATCAGCGCGTAGAGGCCGTGGCGCTCGTTGAGCGCGGTGACCTTGTTCCAGAGGCCCTTGCGGGCGCGGGCCGCGAGGTCGCAGGAGTAGCAGTCCAGGCTGCCGCCGACCAGGTGGCGGAAGGAGTGGCAGCTGAAGGTGTAGCTGCTCAGCAGGACCACGTTGGCCACCAGCCAGAGGCTGCCGAGGCCCACGCCGAGCCGGCCGCCGAGGCTGAAGCCGTTTACCGCGTCGACCGCCAGGAAGGCCACGTTGACGATCGCGGTGTAGAGCGCGAAGCGGTGCAGGTTGTTGAGCACCCAGGGCAGCATCCGCTCGCCCCGGTACCTGAAGCGCATCAGCGCGCCGGGCGGGGCCATGGCGCAGGCCGGCGGGGCGAAGAAGGCCCGGTGGTAGGCCTTGCGGTAGTAGTAGCAGCTGGCCCGGAAGAGCAGCGGCGACCAGACGATGAAGAACGCCGGGCTGACGAAGAAACCGCCGATGTGGACGTTCCAGGGCAGGTAGGGCGAGTAGAACGGCGAAAGGTAGGGCCCCGCCCGGTAGTTGTTGTAGTCGAACAGCAGCACCGCCAGGACGTAGACGCCGAAGAGGGTCTGGGCGCCCATGAAGAACGCCGAGTAGGCCCACCAGGGAGCGCCGGAGCCACCCTGGGCGTGGGAGTGCTCTACCGTCGCCGTGGCGCTGGCCATGTCCTCCTTGGGGGCTGTGGGGTGGGCGGCTGGAGGGCCTCCGGCAACGGTTTCGACCGTCCGAAAACCCGGTGAATGGTATCATCTAGCCGCTTTCCGCCGCCGGTCGAAGGACCCCATTTCCGACCCCAATTCGTATTCGGATTGGCCTCCGCGGAGGCGCTGATCAGAGAGGTTTCGCCATGCGCAAGAAGATCACCGTGGTCGGTGCCGGCAACGTCGGCGCAACCCTGGTCCAGCGGCTCGCGGAGCGCGACTACGCCGACATCGTGATGCTCGACATCGTCGAGGGTCTGCCTCAGGGCAAGGCGCTCGACCTGCGCGAGTCCGGCCCCATCGTCGGCTACGACACCTACGTCACCGGCACCAACGACTACGCCGACACCGCCGGCTCGGACATCTGCGTGATCACCAGTGGCCTGCCCCGCAAGCCCGGGATGAGCCGCGACGACCTGATCGCCACCAACATGAAGATCGTCCGCGAGGTCACCGAGAAGCTGGTGGCGGTCTCTCCCGCGGCGATCCTGGTGGTGGTCTCCAACCCGCTGGACGCGATGTGCCACGTGGCCCACGCGGTCTCCGGCTTCCCCCGCGAGCGGGTGATCGGCATGGCCGGGGTCCTGGACACCGCCCGCTTCCGCTCCTTCATCGCCGAGGAGCTCGCGGTCTCGGTCCGCGACGTCGGCGCCTACGTGCTCGGCGGCCACGGCGACACCATGGTGCCGCTGGTCCGCTACACCACGGTGGCCGGCATCCCGGTCGGGCAGCTGATCCCCGCCGAGCGACTGGAGCAGATCGTCCAGCGGGCCCGCGACGGCGGCGCCGAGGTGGTGGCCCTGCT
>DASZGP010000148.1:0-2405 GCA_035938695.1 Candidatus Dormiibacterota bacterium
CCGGGGTCAGCCCACCGCGCAGGAGTTGACGAAGGTCTCCCAGCAGACCCGGTTCTCGGGCAGGTGCAGCTGGTAACGCATGAGCGCGATCGTCGCGGCCGCGCCGGTGACCCGGATCGGCCAGTGGCCGTCGCCGTCAGGACCGAGGAGGTCGGCCCGGCAGCCCTCGGCGCGCAGGTCCTCGGCCGCGCGTTCGGCCCAGTCGCGGCGCGGGAGATTGACCACGATGCTGTCTTCCATCAGTCGCAATCTAGGCATCGCGGCGGCGCCGGGCAACGAACAGTTGGAAACAAATGTGAAGGCCAGGCGACCCGGCCGGCGGCCGCCCGCGGCTTAAACTGCAACCCGTGACCCGGATCGCCTTCCTCCTCGACGTGGACAACACCCTGCTCGACAACGACAAGGTCAAGGCCGACCTCGAGGCCGCGATCGCCCGCTACGCCGGCCGGGACTACGCGCCGACCTTCTGGGCCGAGTACGAGACCGTCCGCGACGAGCTGGACTACGTCGACGTGCCCCTGACCCTGGCCCGCTTCCGGGTCGCCTGCCCCCGGGTCGAGCGCTTTGCCGAGCTGGCCGCGGCCGTCCTCTTCTACCCCTACGAGCACTGCCTCTACGCCGGCGTCCCCGAGGTCCTGGCCCACCTCGGGGAGATCGGCACGCTGGCCATCGTCTCCGACGGCGACCCCGTCTTCCAGCCCGCCAAGATCGCCCGCGCCGGGCTGGCGGCGGCGGTGGGCGACCGGGTGCTGGTCTACGTCCACAAGGAGGAGCGGCTCGACGACGTCCAGCGCCAGGTGCCCGCCGACCTCTACGTGCTGGTCGACGACAAGCCCCGCGTCCTGGCCGCGGTCAAGGCCGCCATGGGCGACCGGGTGGTGACGGTGCACGTGCGCCAGGGCAAGTACGCCCGGGAGGCCGAGGAGGTCCACGCCGATGTCGACGTGGGCTCGATCCGCGAGGTCGCCGGCCTCAGCCGGGAGGACTTCGAGACCGCGGTGGCGCCAGCGCCGACCCGTTGAGGCCGGCGCTGGCCGCCGGCTACATCGGGATCGTCTCGTAGACCGCGATGCTGCCGCCCGACGCCAGGACCGGGCAGCCCTTGGCCAGCTCCGCGGCGGCGTCGACCGAGTCGGCCTCCAGGATGCTGTAGCCGGTGGCGCGCTCGCCGATCGGGCCGTCGCTGACCGAGCCGCTGGGGCCGACGGTCTTGACCGCGCCGGAGAAGGGCAGGCCGCCGTCGGCCAGCGCGCCGCCCAGGCCGCCGAACCAGGCGCCCCACTTCTGCATCGTGGCGGCCTGCTCCGCCTCGGTGGCTCCCATGCCGCCGCCGTAGTAAGCCAGAACGTATTTCATGACCGGTCCTCCTTGGGTGGTTGATGCTCTGTACGACGAACGGCGACCGGCGCTTTTCGACATCCGCCACAATGGCCGCAGTGGCTGAGAAGGGCCGCCGGGCCACCTACGAGATCGTCGTCACCGCCTCCTCGGCGGGTGGCGTGACCGCGCTCGGCGAGCTGGTCGGGCGGCTGGAGCCGGGGCTGGCGGCGTCGGTCCTGGTGGTCCAGCATCTCGACCCCCGCCACAACAGCCTGATGACCGACATCCTCAGCCGCCGCACCACGCTGGCGGTGGAGCAGGCGCGGGAGGGAACCACGATCCGGCGGGCCACGATCTACATCGCGCCCCCCGACCACCACCTGCTGGTCGACTCCGACGGTGTCCTCCATCTCAGCAAGGCGGAGCTGGTCCACTTCCTGCGGCCGTCGGCCGACCTGCTCTTCGAGTCCGCCGCGGCGGCCTTCAGGGAGCGTCTGATCGGGGTGGTGCTGACCGGCACCGGCAGCGACGGGGCGATGGGGGTGCGGGCGGTCAAGAAGATGGGCGGCACGGTCATCGTCCAGGAGGACGCCGACTTCGCCGGCATGCCCAACGCCGCCCGGGCCACCGGCACGGCCGACTTCCTGCTGCCGCTGGCGGAGATCGGCCCGGCGATCAACCGGCTGGTGGCCCCCGAGATCGTGCCGTGATCGCCGAGGACGAGCAGTTCGAGGACCTGCTCAAGTTCGTGCGGGCGACCCGTGGCTTCGACTTCACCGGCTACAAGCGCAGCACCCTGCGCCGCCGGGTGCAGCGCCGCCTGGACCAGGTGGCGGTCGACGACAGTCCCGGCTACGCGGCCTACCTGGAGGCCCATCCGGAGGAGTTCCAGCTGCTCTTCAACACCATCCTGATCAACGTCACCGCCTTCTTCCGGGACCCCGCCGCCTGGCAGTACCTGGCGGAGGAGGCGATGCCGCGGATGCTGGCCGCGCGCGGGGACGGCCCGATCCGGGTCTGGAGCGCGGGCTGCGCCTCCGGCGAGGAGGCCTACACCGCCGCCATCATGCTCGCCGAGCTGCTCG
>DASZGP010000149.1:0-6038 GCA_035938695.1 Candidatus Dormiibacterota bacterium
ATCTCGCCGAGCTGGAACGCCAGCAGCTCGAGGTCGCGCCGGAGCGCCTCGTCCGACCGGCTCAGGCGCTCGACCTCCGCCCGCGCCCCGACCCAGGCGGCGTGCGCGGCGCCGACCGCGACCCGCGACCGCTGCCCCTCGGGCCCGGCGAAACCGTCCAGCGCCTCCAGCAGCCGCTCGTCCTGGAGCAGGCTCTGGTGCTCGCGCTGGCCGTGCACGTCGACCAGCACGTCGCCGACCTCGCGGAGCGCCGCGGCGGTGACGATGCGCCCCCCGACGCGGGCCGCGCCCCGCCCCCCGCGGCTGACCTCCCGGGCCAGCGCCACCATCCCCTCCTCGACCTCGTGGCCCAGCGCCCGGACCCGGCCGGCGACCTCGTCGCCGACCTCGAAGACCGCCTCCACGCCGCCGCTTTCGCTGCCCGCCCTGACCTGGTCCGGCGAGGCCCGGTCGCCCAGCGCCAGCCCCAGGGCGTCGACGATGATCGACTTGCCCGAGCCGGTCTCCCCGGTCAGCAGGTTGAGCCCGGGGCCGAACTCGACGTCGAGGCGGTCGACCAGGGCCAGGTTGCGGATCGAAAGCTGCCGGATCATCCTTCGCCGGCCGGGCCGCCGCCGCCATCCCGCGCCCTGCGGCCCTCCCGGACCAGCGGCTCACCCCAGCCCAGCTTGGCCCGGAGCTGCTGGTAGAACGTCGGCGCACCCGCCGCCCGCACCAGCCTGATCGGCGGGCCGTCGAGCGAGGTGGTGACCAGGCCGTGGGCCGGGATGCCGAGGTTGACCGCCCCGTCCAGGATCAGGCGGGTGGGCTCGTCCACGCTGACCGTCAGGCGCGAGGCGCCCGGCACCACCAGCGGCCGGGCCGCCAGGGTGTGGGGGTTGACCGCGGTCACCACCATCGCGGCCAGTCCGGGATCGAGCAGCGGGCCGCCGGCCGAGGCCGAGTAGGCGGTGGAGCCGGTCGGCGAGGCCACGATCGCCCCGTCGGCGTGGAAGGTGCCGGCCAGGTGACCGTCGACGCCGATCTCGATCTGGATCACGTTGGCCTCCGGCTCCTTGAGCAGCGCCGCCTCGTTGACCGCGAAGTCGACGCCGCCGTCCACCTCGACCCGCATCGTGGGCCGGGTCTCCTCCTCGGTCTTCCCGGCGGACCAGGCGGCGAGCGCGCTCGCGGCCGAGGCCAGGTCGAGCCAGGTCAGGAAGCCGAGGCGGCCCAGGTTCACGCCGAGCAGGGGCACGCTCGCGGGCACCGCGGCGCGGGCGGCGTGGAGGAACGTGCCGTCGCCGCCGAAGGTCACCATCAGGCGGGCGCCGTCGACATCGGCCGGGTCCGGCTTCCCGGCTTCAGCGCCGGCGCCGGGCGGACGGTCGCGGTGGATCACGCGGACCTCGTGCCCACGCGACTCCAGCGTGCGACGCGCCCCGACCACCTGGGCGTCGTCCGGGTCGACCCGGGCGTGGAGGACGAAGAGGACCTCAGCGGCCATCGGAGTCCCGTCGAGACGCTGGCGGGTCGAGGCGAACCGCGGCGGGCCCGGTCGGGTCGGGGACCGCGGGGGGAGGCGCGGACGCCTCGATGGCCCCCGACCCGCCCCCGGCGCCGCCCGCCGCCGGGACCCGCAGGTGGACGAACGTCTCCTGGTTGCCCTGGGCGCCGGTCAGGCGCGAGTCGGCCTCGCCCAGCACCTCGAGCCCGGCGCCGGCGGCCCAGGCCAGGAAGCCGTCGACGGCCTCCCGCCGGTCGGCCGGATCGCGCACCACGCCGCCCTTGCCGACCCGGCCCGGGCCCAGCTCGAACTGCGGCTTGACCAGCAGCACCATCTCGGCCCCGGAGGCCGCCAGCCGGACCAGCGCCGGCACCACCTTGCGCAGGGAGATGAAGGACAGATCGCCGACCACCAGCGTGGGCGCGGGCCCCGGCAGCGCCTCCAGGGCCCGGACGTCCTGGCGCTCCATGACCGTGACCCGGGGGTCCTGGCGGAGGCGCCAGTCGAGCTGGTTGTAGCCCACGTCGACGGCGTGGACGGCGACCGCGCCGCGCTGCAGCAGGCAGTCGGTGAAGCCGCCGGTGGAGGCGCCGGCGTCGAGGCAGACCCGGCCCACGACCTCCACCCCGAGGTCCTCCAGGGCCCCCTCCAGCTTGTCCCCGCCGCGGCCGACGAAGCGCGCCGGCTCGACCACCGTCAGCGCGGCGCCGGGCGGCACCCGCTGGTCGGCCTGGTCGGCGGCGACCTCGCCCAGCCGCACCATGCCGGCCCGGATCAGGGCCTGGGCCTTCTCCCGCGACGGCGCCATGCCGCGCTCGACCAGCGCCTGGTCCAGGCGAGTCCCGGCCGCCACGCTCAGCGCCCGAGGATGGCGAGCGACACCAGGACGCCCAGCAGCGCTCCCGCCACCACCTCCACCGGGGTGTGCCCGATCAGCTCGCGGAGGCGCTCCTCCTTGATCCCCTCCTGGTGGAACAGGTCCTCCACAATGCGGTTGAGCACCCGGGCCTGGCGGCCGGCGGCGCGGCGCACCCCGGTGGCGTCGTACATCACCACCGAGCTGAAGATGGCGGCGATCGCGAACTCCGGGCTGCCGACCCCGCGGCGGGCTCCCAGCACGGTGGTCAGGCTGAGCACCAGCGAGGTGTGGGAGCTGGGCATCCCCCCCGCCGAGGCCAGGCGGCGGAGGTCGAAGCGGCGGTGCTGGAGCGAGTCGGTGACCACCTTGATGACCTGCGCCACCGCCCAGCAGATGACCGGGATGACGATGTAGGGCGAGGACATGTTTCAGCCGTCTTCGGCGGTCGAGAGGTCGAGGGGCTGCTCGGTGACCTCGCCGCGGGCGCCCAGCACCAGCCGGTCGACCTTGCGCTCGGTGGCCTCCAGCAGCTCGGCGCAGCGCGCCGCCAGGGCCACGCCGCGCTCGTAGCTGGCGATCGACTCGGCGAGGTCCACGCTGCCGGACTCCAGGCGCCGGATCAGGGTCTCCAGCTCGGCCAGGGCCTGCTCGTAGGTCAGCTTGGCGATCTCGGGGGCGGCGTCGGTCATCAGCGCCATCTATTCTCCAGCCCCGCCCCCCTCCGCCGCCGGTGCCTCCGCGCCGCCGGGGTCCGGGCGGGCAGCGCCCGAGCCGCCGCCACGCGACGCGGCGGGCCGCAGCTCGTGCACCTCGCCGACCGCGATGCCGTCGGCGAAAACCGTCAGCAGCCGCTGCCCCACGGCCAGGTCGGCGATCGACGTCACCACCCGCCCGGCCTCGTCGCGGGCCAGGCTGTAGCCCCGCGCCAGCACCGCCAGGGGGCTGAGCGCCTCCAGCCGGGCACGGTCGGCGGCGAGGTGGCGCTGGGCGCGGTCGAGCGAGGTCCGCAGCGCCAGCTGGAGGCGCTCCAGGCGATCGTCGAGCCGCTGCCGCAGCGCCGGCAGCAGCCGCGCCGGGCTCTGCCGTTCGAGGCGGTGGCGGAGGCCGTCGAGCCGCTCGCCCTTGACCGTCGCCTCGCGGCGCACGGCCAGGTCCAGGCGCTGGCGCAGGGCCAGCACGCCCCGGCGCAGCTCGGCCAGGTCGGGCACCGCCATCTCGGCCGCCGCCGAAGGGGTGGGGGCGCGCAGGTCGGCGGCGAAGTCGGCGATGGTGAAGTCGGTCTCGTGGCCCACGCCGACGATCACCGGCACCGGGCAGGCCCGGATGGCCCGGGCCAGGCCCTCGTCGTTGAACGACGCCAGGTCCTCGATCGACCCTCCGCCGCGGACCAGCAGCACGACCTCCACGCCGGGCCGCTGGGCCACCTGGCGCAGCGCCCGGACCAGCTGGAACTGGGCGTTCTCGCCCTGCACCGCGGCGTGGGCCACCAGCACCGGCACCACCGGGCAGCGCCGCCCCAGCACCTTGACCACGTCCCGCAGGGCGGCGCCGGAGGACGAGGTGACCACCGCCACCCGGCGCGGGAAGGCCGGTGGCCGGCGCTTCAGCCGCTGGTCGAACAGCCCCTGGGCCTCGAGGCGCCGGCGCAGCTGCTCGAAGGCCAGGTGGAGGTCGCCGCTGCCCGAGGGCTGGGCCCGGTCGGCGATCATCTGGACCTCGCCGCGGTCGCGGTAGACCTCGACCTTGCCGTGCAGCAGCAGGGTCATCCCCGGCTGGATCTCGAAGCGGACCGCCGAGAAGGCGCGCCGGAAGAGGGCGCAGCGGAGCCTGGACTCGGGGTCCTTGAGGGTCAGGTAGCAGTGCCCCTGGTTGCTGACCTTGACCTCGGTGACCTCGCCCTCGACCCAGAGGTCCTGGAGCCGCGACTCCCCGGAGACCGTCTCCAGCACCAGGTCGTTGACCCAGGTGACGCTGCGGACGTCCATCAGCGCGAGGCCGCGTGCTCCACCACGCGCCCCAGGACGCCGTTGACGAAGCGGCCCGACTCGTCACCCCCGAAGGTCTTGGCCAGCTCGATCGACTCGTTGATGGCGGCCTTGACCGGCACCTCGGCGCTGAACAGCAGCTCGTAGGTCGCCAGCCGCAGCACCGCGCGCTCGACCTTGGCCATCTGCTCCACGCGCCAGTGGGTGGAGGCCCGGCTGATCTCCTCGTCGATCTCCGCGACCCGGGCCAGGGTGCCCTCGACCAGCCGCCGGGCGAAGGCCGCCTGCTCGGCGTTGGCCCGCGCCTCCTCCAGCCGGTAGTCGAGGGCGCGCTCGGGATCGACCTCCCCGGGCGGATGGTGGTCCAGCTCGAAGATCACCTGCATGGCCACCTCGCGGGCCAGGTGTCGCTTGCCCACGGCCGGCGCGCCGGGGTCAGCCGGGGGCGTCGCTGAAGCGGACGTCGGCGAAGTACACGTCGACCGAGCGGGTCTCCAGGCCCAGCATCCGGCGCACCGCCGAAACCACCTTGGTCTGCACCTCGGTGGCCAGGCCGGGCAGGTTGCGCCCGCTCTCGGCGACCAGGAAGAGCTGCAGCTTGAGCCCGTTGGCCTCGTCGACCTCGACCCGCACCCCCTTGTGGACCCCGCCCCGGCGCACCACCCGGCTGATGCCGCTGGAGCGGTCGGAGACGCCGGCCACCCCGGAGACCTGGAGCGCGGTCATGGCGGCGATCTGGGCGATCACCTCGTTGGCGACCTTGACCTTTCCCTCGGAGTGCTCGTAGGTGGCGGTGGTCATCTCGCGCCCTCCAGTTGTCGGCGGTCCGCTGCTGTGGCTGGTGCTCACGCCCGCTCGATGTAGCTGCCCGTGCGGGTGTCGACCTTGATCGTATCCCCCTGGTTGACGAAGAGCGGGACGTTGACCGAGAGCCCGGTCTCCAGCTTGGCCGGCTTGGTGCCGCCGGTGGCGGTGTCGCCCTTGAAGCCGGGCTCGGTCTCGGTGATCAGCAGGTCGACGGAGGTCGGCAGCTCCAGGCCGATCGGGGTGTCCTCGTACTTGAGCACCGCCAGCTCCATGTTCTCCTTCATGTAGTTGAGCGCGTCACCCAGCTCGTTGGGCCCCAGCGCGACCTGGTCGTAGGTCTCGGTGTCCATGAAGTGGTGGTGCTCGCCCTCGCTGTAGAGGTACTGCATCTTGCGCTTCTCGATGCGGACGCGGGGGAAGCGGTCCTCGGGCCTGAAGGTCTGCTCGATGATCGCCCCGGTCTTGAGGTTGCGCAGCTTGGTGCGCACCTGGGCGGTGCCGCGGCCCATCTTCATGTGGTTGAAGTCGACGCAGACCAGCAGCTGGCCCTCGCGCTCGAAGACCGTCCCGGGACGGAGGTCGCCTGCTTCGATCATTTCTCTTCCTGCTCCTTGTTCGGGGCCCCGGAGGATCCTGACCCTCGGGGTGAGTTGAAGTGCCCGGCCGCCAGCGAGGCGACGTGGTAGAGGGCGGCGATGTAGCCCTGGGGGCCGAGCCCGCTGATGACCCCCACGCAGGCGGCGCCGGTCACCGACCGCTGCCGCCAGCTCTCCCGGGCATGGATGTTGGAAAGGTGCACCTCCACGGCCGGCACGGCGACGGCGCGCAGGGCGTCGGCGACCGCGTGGCTGTAGTGGCTCAGCGCACCGGGGTTGACGATGATCCCGCCCGCGCCGGCGGC
>DASZGP010000150.1:0-10276 GCA_035938695.1 Candidatus Dormiibacterota bacterium
CAGATCTCCCTGGCCCAGGCGGAGCTGGTCGGCGTGGGGGCCTTCGCGACGGCGGTGATGACCAACCGCTTCCACATTCCCTTCCCGGTCAACTTCCTGCTCGCCTCGCTGGTCGGCGGCCTGGTGGCGGCGGCGCTGGGCATGGTGGCGCTGCGGGTCCGTGGCCTGTACCTGGCGGTCGCCACCCTGGTCTTCGCGGCCATGGCCGACAACTTCCTCTTCAACGCGCCCTGGATGGGGGTCGAGGGTGGCGCCGCCAGCATCCAGGTGGCCGCGCTGGGGAGCGCCAAGGCGCTGCCCTACTTCGACTTCAACGACGTGCGCCTGATCTACTTCATCTTCGTCGCCGTGGCGGCGACCGGTATCTACGGGCTGGCGAACCTGCGGGAGAGCCGCACCGGACGGGCCTTCTTCGCGGTCCGCGGTTCGGAGGTTGCGGCGGCGTCGCTGGGCATCAACGTCACCCGCTACAAGCTGCTGGCGTTCCTGCTCGCGGGCATGATCGCCGGCGCCGCCGGCAACCTCTACATCGTCTACCTGCGAACGGTGGTGCCCGACTCGTTCAATATCCTGACCTCGCTCTTCTTCGTGTCGGTGGCGGTCGTCGGCGGGCTGCTGTCCCTCGGTGGCGCGGTCATCGCCGCGCTGGTTTTCGCGGCGCTCCACGAGGTGTTCTTCCGCGTGCCCCAGCTCGCCGGGCTGCTCAACGTGGTGTCCTCCGCCCTGCTCCTGCTGGTCCTGCTGGTCTACCCCGGCGGCCTCTCGGCTGCGCCGGCGGCGCTGGCCGGGATGTTCAAGCCGCTCGGCCGGCTGAAGAGCCTCCTGCCCGATTTCGGGAAGGTCGGCTCGGCCATCGAGGAGTCCGCCTCCGCGGTCCGCAGCCGGATCCAGATCCCGGCCCGCCGGGTGCCTGCGGTGTCCGCCCCGGGCAACGTTCCCTCCGACTCGGTGGCATTGATCCAGGAGGCCCTGGCGCGCAACCAGGCGGCCGTGGCCCCGGCCCTCGAGGTGCAGCCGGTGGCGAAGCCGGCGGCCGATGACTCCCCCTGGGAGCGATACGAGCTTGACGGACGGGCCCGCCACAGCGGCCCACGACCCGATGAGGTCCTGCTGGAGGCGTCCAACGTGGTTGTGCGCTTTGGCGGCCTGACCGCCGTCGACGACGTGTCGCTGCGGGTCTGCGAGTCCGAGATCGTCGGCCTGATCGGCCCCAACGGCGCCGGCAAGACGACCACCTTCAACGCCATCTCGGGGCTCAATCAGCCCACCACCGGCGAGATCAGGCTGTTTGGCCGCAACGTCAGCGAGCTGGAGGTCCACAAGCGGGCCGCCCTGGGCGTGGCCAGGACCTTCCAGGACATCCAGCTCTTCCCCCAGCTCACCGTCTTCGACAACCTGCTGGTGGCCACCCACCTGCGCAACAGCTCCGCCCTGACCGACCACCTGGTGATCACCGGGAAGGGCCTCACAGCCGAGGGTCAGGCCCGGTCTAGAGTGCGGCTGGTGCTCTCCTTCCTGGGCATGTCCAACCTCGCCGACAAGCAGATCGTGGACCTCTCGTTCGGCCAGCTCCGGATGGTGGAGATCGCGCGGGCGCTGGTCACCGGGGCCCGGCTGATCCTGCTCGACGAGCCGGCGTCAGGTTTGGACAACGCCGAGTCGGACCGCCTGGCCAAGCTCCTCCTCTACGTCCGCGAAGAGCTCAGGGTGAGCATGCTGGTGATCGAGCACGACATCCGGACCGTGGCGGGACTCTGCGACTACCTCTACGTCCTCGACCAGGGCAAGCTGCTCAAGGACGGCCGCCCCGACGACATCCTGCGCGACGAGTCGGTGGTCAACGCCTACCTCGGCTCGCCCGTACCGGTGGGCGCCTGATGGCCGCCACGTTCCGGTCTAGGCGTCTCCGCGTGGACGCCCGGTCGCGGGCACTCGGGGCTGCCAGCCTGTGCGTTCTCGGGCTCGGATTGGTGGCCTGCGGGGGCACCGCGAACAAGCCCGGCAGCCCGGCGGCCGTGGCCTCGGCGTCGGCCGCCGCGGCTTCGGCCTCGGCCGCGGTGGAGGCCGCCACTCTCCCGAACGGTCAGAAGAAGCCGGGCGCCGGTGCCAGCGGTTCCAACCGGAGCGCCAACCCCTCCGCCAGCGGGTCGCGCGCTCCCGGTGCGCAGCCCAGCCCCAGCCCCAGCTACCCGGACCACATCCCGGGCACCACGCCCGCCACGGTCACCGCCTCGTTGGCGTCGACCTGCGTGACCCCGGCCGGGAGCCAGACGCTGACCATCCACACCCATCCCGGCTACTATCTCGGCTTCGACACCCAGTACAGCGACGGCAAGGATGGCAAGCAGTATGGGGGCGTGGATACGACCCAGGTTCCGGGGACGGGCGTCTACACCAACACCTGGGTCGTCTCCCCTCAGGCGCCCCTGGGGGATGCGGTCGTGTACATCGCCCTCTCCGGGATGGACCACACCAGCGCTTTCCGGCAGCTCTACTTCAAGGTCGCCTCACATTGCTGACGGCTGAGCGCAGCGGCCCGGCACCCGCCACCGCGGAGGCTCCCCAGAACCTCGTCCTGGAGGTCTCCGAGGTCGACGTCTACTACGGCCCGATCCAGGCGCTCCGCCGCGTCTCGCTGCACGTCGCCGAGCGCGAGATGGTGGCCCTGGTCGGCGCCAACGGGGCCGGCAAGTCGACCACCCTGCGGGCCATCTCCGGGCTCCTGCGCCCGTCTCACGGCGAGATCAGGCTGGAGGGCAACCAGGTCAGCGGCCGGGCGCCGCAGGAGATCGTCAAGCTCGGCATCGCCCACGCGCCAGAGGGGCGCGACCTCTTCCCGACCCTCTCGGTGATCGACAACCTGCAGCTGGGCCACTGGATCCGCCGCGGCGACCGCAGGGACTACGAGGCCCAGCGCGAGCGGGTGATGGAGTATTTCCCGAAGCTGCGCGAGCGGGCCCGCCAGGCGGCCGGGACCCTGTCGGGCGGCGAGCAGCAGATGCTGGTCATCGCCCGAGCCCTGATGTCCAGCCCCAAGGTGCTGGTGGTCGACGAGCTCTCGCTGGGGCTGGCGCCGCTGATCGTCCAGCAGCTCTTCGAGATCCTCCACGAGGTGAACGCGGCCGGGACCTCGGTGCTCCTGGTCGAGCAGTTCGTCCACATGGCCCTGGCCAACACCGGCCGGGCCTACGCCCTGGCCAAGGGCGAGGTGGTTCTCGAGGGCAAGAGCTCGGACCTGCTCGCCGAGCCCGATCTGATCGCCGCCTACCTGGGCGGGGGGCACTAGGGCAACCCGTCCCGGGCTCGGGCTCCGGCGACCTGAGGGTGTCGTCCGGGAAGCCTCAAACTGTCCCCCGTGACCGACTCTGAACGCCCCGTCCGCCTGGGCGGGGTGCGAACCGGTGCGTTGGCCGCGGCGGGAATCCTGGCGATCGCCCTGGCCGTGGTGATCGGCGCCGGGAGCCTGAGCGGGGCTCCGCGGCCCGCCGCCGGCGCCAGATCGTCCCCCGATCCGGCGCTGCGGCGCTACGTCCAGGATCTCCAGGCGGTCATGGCGCCGGGCGGCCAGGTGGTCGAGACCGACATGAAGCCGTCCCTGCGAGCGTTTGCCCAGGGCCAGGTCAGCCCGGCGGACATGGGCGCGCGGGCGCGCAGCTGGCAGATCGCCCTGCAGCGGGTCAAGAGCCGCTTCCTGGCCCTGCTGCCGCCGGCTGAGGTGGGCGGCGCCACGCCGCTGTTCGCCGCCGCCCTGGATCAGTACCTCGCGGCGGCGAGGTTCGGGGAGCAGGCGTCGGAGGCCGGTCCCGACCAGCGCCCGGTCTACCTGGAGCAGGCGGCCCAGGCCGGTCGGTCGGGCGACCAGAAGTACAACGCGGCGGCGAAGGTCGTGCAGGACGCGCTCCGGGCCCAGGGCTCGAGCCCCGATCCCAACCTCCCCGGGGGCTGAGGCCGGCTAGCCGGCGGGGATCGCCTCCCGGTCCCCCCCGGCTTCGCGGTCCATCGCCACCAGGGCGTAGCCCCGGCCGGGCTGGTTGACGATCTCGTAGGGCAGCTCCAGCTCGGCCAGCTTGGCGCGGAGCTGGCGGATGTAGCCGCGCACCTGCTCTGACGACAGGCGGCGCTTGTGCCAGGCCTCGGCGATCAGGGTGGTGGAGCTGGTGAAGTCGCCCGGGTGGGCCGCCAGGTAGGACACCAGCTGGAACTCGCGGGGGGTCAGGGTGGCCTGGCGGCCGCGGTTGTGGATCGTGCGGGTGTTGGCATCGAGGCTGAAGCCGCCGATCCGCCACTGGCGGTCGTACCAGAAGTCGAGGTGGTCGGAGTAGCGCTGGCGCTGGCGGCGCAGCCCCTCGATGTCGACGACGATCTTCTCGCGCGACTCCGGCGACATCCGGGCGGAGTCCCGGCGGGCGCGGCCCAGGATCTGGTCCGTGAAGCTGAGCAGCTCGGTGTAGATGTGGATCCAGTGGCGCGCGTCCTCGGGGTGGGTGGTGTCGACATCCTCGCCCTCGAGCAGCGGGGAGACGGGACCCTGCCCACGGGAGATCGCAAAGCCGGCGGTCCGGGGCTGTTCCGTGACGTGCCTCCGCGGGAATCCCGCTCTGGCGCTCCCGCTGAAGCGGGCCGCTGTCCCCAATGTACAGCGGCCCGCGTCCTTTCGCCACTCCTTACGCCGCGGTTGACACCCCTGTCGACCGGCGGACGGAGCGCCTACTCCTGGTCGATGGGCGGCAGGCTCTTGCTGAGCGGGTCGTCCTGGACCGGCTTGAACTTGTTGTCGGAGAAGGTCGCGAAGTAGATGTCGTCGTCGACCACGCCCTCGTGGTTGTCTTTCTTCCAGCCCCGGTTGTCGCCGTTGGCGCTCTTGATCTGCACGTTGTCGAGGGCGTCGATCAGCTTGCCGCCGGCGGTGTCCACGGTCCCGGCCCGCAGGATCGCGGCCTTGACCAGGTAGACCATGTCATAGGGGAAGATCTGCCAGTCGGGGGGCTGGACCACGTCCTTGCCGTCCTTGGCCTTGACCCCGACGTGGAAGTCGGGGGCGTTGTCGTTGAAGTTGTGGTCCTCGTACTTCTTGCGGAAGGCGTCCCAGGATTCGGGGCCGGTCTCCGTGGTGATCCGGAACGACGCGTAGGTCAGCCCCTCGACCCCGCCGGTGACCGAGGCCAGCTGGTCGCGGACCACCGGGTCCTCGGCCGTCGGCCCGCTGTAGACCGGGACGCTCGACCCGCCCGCCCGGAGCGCCCTGAGGAAGCCGGCCAGGACGGGGGCCCGGGCCCAGAGCACGACGCCGTCTACGCCGGCCTGCTTGACCTGCAGCGCCTGGGTGGCGTACTCGGTGGCGTTGCTGGGCAGGGTCAGCTTGGGGGAGACGATCAGGCCGGCCTTGGCCATCGCGTCGGTCAGCTGGGCGGCGCCGTCGACGCCGTAGGAGCTGTCGTCGGTGACCAGCGCGAACTTCTTGCCGTGGGCGGCGACGTAGGGCGCCAGCTTGGCGGCCATGGCGTCGTTGGGTGGGGTGATCCGGAAGACGTTGGGGCGCTTGTCGGTGTCGATCAGCTGCGCCTCGCTGTTGTAGTCGACCAGGATCGGCAGGCCGGCCCGGTTGGCGGCGTCGAAGGTCGAGGAGACGGTGTAGCCGTCGTCGATCACCGCCACCGCCTTCTCGCCGATGGCGGCGTTGACGTTGGCCAGCGCGGTGGTCGGCGAGAGCGCGTTGTCCTTCTGCTCCAGCTTGACCCCGTAGGCCTTGCCGCCGACCTTGATGCCGCCCGCCCGGTTGATCTCGTCGGCCGCCAGCTGGGCGCCCTGGAGGGTGAACTTGGCGACATAGGGGAGGGCGCTCTGGGGGGTGTCGAGGACGATGGTCACGTTGTCCGAGTAGCTGGGGATGCCGCCCGTCGGGGGGTTGGAGCCGCAGGCGGCCAGCAGCGAGGCCAGGGGCAGGGCCATGCCGGCCGCGATCGTTCTCTTGCGCAACTTGTCTCTCCTGTTTGGTCAGCGGTTCAGATTCGGGGATCGGTCAGGAAGTCGCCGCGGCGGACGAAGCCGGTCACGCCGAGATCCATCAGCAGGCCGTCGGGGATCCGCTCGTGGGTCAGCGGCCGGAGCCCGAAGGGGGCCAGGCCGAGCGCGTTCGAGGGCAGGGTCTGGATCACCTGGGCCATCTGGGCGGGGGTGCGCGGGTCGGCGATGTACAGCGCCATCGCCACCGCCTTGGCGTCGGCCCAGCCGTGCAGGGCGGCGGCGCTCAGGGGCAGGCCGCGCTGGGCCAGGCCGTCGCCCAGGACCCGGCTTTCGACGGCGTCGGCGGCGTAGGGCGTGACCACCGTCAGGGGGGCGGGGAGGCGGCCGAGGAGGCCGTCGTCGTAGGCGCTGAAGATGCCGCCGAACCCGAGCCGGGGGCGGTAGCCGGCGGCGGTGGCGTCGGTGGCGAAGGCCCGGGCGTCGGCGCCGTCCATCGAGAGCAGGGCCGCGTCGGCCGGGACGAAGAGGCGCTGGCCCGGGGTGTACTCGACCTTGCGCACGGTCACGCCGGCCGCCGTCAGCACCCCCAGCAGGTGGCTCGGCACCTGGCGGCGGAAGGCGCCCGCGCCCGCGACGTACACCGCCACCGTCGGGGCCGGGCGGGCGAGCAGGTCGGTGGCGGCCACGAGGTGGTCGGCCAGCAGGTCGGCCTGGCGCTCGGGGGAGCTGGCGAGGTCCAGGCTCAGCGGGCTGGACACCGCCTCGGCCGGCGCCGACAGGGTCTCCAGGACCGCGCCCTGGACCCACTCCGGGGGAGCGCCGTTGATGGTGATCGGCTGGTCGCCGAGGTTGGCGGTGATCAGGACGTCGGGGCCCGCCGGATGGGCGGCGTCGACCGCCACCAGCCGGATCGCCGGGGAGGACTGGAGGCCCTGGCGGTTGAGCGAGTCGAGATAGGCCTGGAAACCGGCCAGCTCGGCCGGGTCGGCGCCGGTGATGCCAATCCGGGCCTGGCCGGGGGCGGTCCGGCCGCCCGGCGGCAGCGCCGGGGCGAGGTTGGCGAAGGGCGGCGGCGGGTCGGCCGCCAGCGGGTCGGCGGTGCGGGTGGCCGTGACCTCCGGCGCTCCGGCCAGCGCCGCCGGGCCGCCCCGGCCGGCGGGGGTGGAGAGTGGGGCCGGGCCGGTGCCCGCCGCGGGAGGCGCCAGCGCCACTCGCTGGCGGCCGCCGGTCGGGGCGACGCCACCCTGGAGGGTCAGCGCCAGCGCGGCGGCGGCGCCGCTGATCGCGGCCGCCGCGATCCACCAGCGGCGGGGCGGGGTTCGCCGTGGTCTCGGCGGTGCCGGCGGGGTGGTGGCGAGGTGCGGCGTCGGGCCGGGCGCCGGTTGTGGGAGCCTGGTGGCCCCCACGCGTCCCGCCGCACTGGGGTTGGGCGCCGGGGGCGGCGCGAGGCGGGGCGCGGGCCCGGCCAGCTCTCCCGGCCTGGCCAGCAGGCGGGCCTCCACCCGGCCGGCGACGTCCGCCGGCAGCGCCACCGGAGTCGCGGCGGCGCCGAGGTCGAGGTCCGCCAGCGGCTCTCCGGCCAGCATGACCGCCACCCGGCGGCGCAGCTCCGGTGGCAGCGCGACCGGGCCGGCGGCCGCGCCCAGCAGCTCGCCCAGGTCCCGCTCAGGCATCGGGCACCACCCGGCGGAAGGCGTCCCTGGCCCGCTGCAGCAGCGACTGCACCTGCACCGCCGAGCGGCTCAGCCGGGCGGCGATGGCCTCCACGCTGAGGTCGTCCATGTATTTCATCACCAGCACCTGGCGGTGCAGCGGGGTGAGCGCGGCGAGGCCCTGGAGCACCATGTCCCGCCGCCCCACCTCCTCCTCCAGGTCGCGGTCGGGGCTGAGCTCGCGCAGGCCGCTGACCGCCAGCTCGGCCCGGCGCTCGACCTCCCAGTGGCGGTGCAGCTTGCTCCGGGCGATGGCGCAGAGCCAGGTCGCCAGGGCGGCGTCGCCCCGGAACGACCGCTGGCCCCGCAGGCCCGCGAAGAGGGTCTCCTGGAGGACCTCCTCGGCGACCTCGGCGCGGCCCGCCAGCCGCCCCAGGATGAAGCCGTAGACGATCGGCAGATGCTGGTCGATCAGCTCCCGCACGGCCTCCGGTTCGCCGGCCGCGACGGCGCGCCAGAGGCGGACGCCGGCGAGGTCGAGGGGCGCGTCGCTTTCGATGGGGCTCATGGTGTCGGGAGGGTTAGAGTCCCGCCGGCGCCGGAATCAACCGGCCGGTCTGCACCGGGTCAGCGCGAGGCGGAGCCGCGACGCTTGGCCGGTGCCTTCGAGGCGGGTGCCTTCGAGGTGGGTGCCTTCGAGGTGGGTGCCTTCGAGGCTGGTGCCTTCGGAGCGGCCGCCTCGGGGGAGGGCGCCGGCAACCGGGCGGGCGCATGGGCGGCCTGGGCCCCGGCCCCGTTGTTGGCGCTGGCCAGGGACCTGGCCCTGACAGCCCGCAGCGGGGCCTTGGCCCCGGCCCCGTTGGCCGCCTGGGCCTGCGGCTCCAGCACCGCGGCCGCCAGCGCCGGCGGCAGCTGCAGCCCGGCGGCCACCGCCGTCGCCAGCAGCGCCGGCGAGAGGGCCCGGCCGGGGGCGCCCAGGGCGCTCGACTCCTGGGCCCGGACCAGCATCGAGTAGAGCCCGCCCTGGGCCATCAGCTCCTGGTGGCTGCCGCGCTCCACGATCTTGCCGCGGTCCATGACCAGGATCAGGTCGGCGCGGGAGATGGTGCTGAGGCGGTGGGCGATCACGATCCGGGTGCACTTCAGCCCCTGGAGGTTGTGGTAGACCTCCGACTCGGTCATGGTGTCGAGCTCGCTGGTGGCCTCGTCGAGCAGCAGCACCGCCGGCCGCCGGACCAGGGCCCGGGCCAGGGCCAGGCGCTGGCGCTGGCCGCCGGAGAGCGAGGCGCCGCCGTCGGAGAGCATGGTCTCGTAGCCCATCGGCATCAGGGCCACGTCGCGGTCGATGGCCGCCAGCTTGCCGGCGCGCTTGACGTCGCGCAGCGGCATCTCGGGGTTGGAGAGCGCGATGTTGGCCCGGATGCTGGCCCCGAAGAGGTGGACCTGCTGGGGCACGATCCCCAGCTGGCTGCGCAGCGAGCGCGCCTCCAGCTCGGTCACCGGGTTGCCGTCGTAGAGCACCCGGCCCTCGGTCGGCACGTAGAGCCCGACGAGCAGGTTGGCCAGGGTCGACTTGCCCGAGCCCGAGGGGCCCACGATCGCCACCATCTGCCCCCGCCTGACCTCCACCGAGACGTCGTCGACCACCAGGGGAGCCAGGGTGCCGTAACGGAAGGAGACGTTCTGGACCTCGATCCTGCCCTTCAGCGGCGGCGCCAGCCTGACGTCCTCGCCCTCCTGCTCGCGGGGGGTGTCGAGGACGTCGTTGATGCGGGCCATGTAGCTGCCCAGGGTCTGGAGCTGGAGCCCGGTGCTGACCAGGGAGTTGAGCGGGGTCAGGAACTGGGCCGCGATGGCGTTGAGGGCGAAGGCCGTGCCCAGCGTCATCTTGCCCTGCATCACCAGCACCGCGGCCAGGATCAGCAGCACCAGGGGCGCCAGGCTGCGGAAGAAGCCCAGGACGGCGTCCACCACCGCGCTCAGGCGCCCCCGCCGGACCGAGACGTTGATCTCCCGGACGAAGAGGTTGGACCAGTGCTCGCTGCCCCGCTGCTCGGTGCCCGAGGCCTTGAGGGTCTCGATCCCGGCCAGCATCTGGGTCAGGTAGGACTGCGAGGCCGCCTGGGCCTGGAGGCTCTCGCTGGTCAGCCGCGAGTAGGCCTTGCGGGAGAGCGCCAGGACCGCGATCTGGATCACCCCCAGCAGCAGCGCCACGGCGGCGATGATCGGGCTGAAGACCAGGATCACCACCAGGTAGATGCTGACCATGGTGCCGTCGAGGATCCCCGAGAGCGCCGAGGAGGTCAGGATCTCGCGCACCGTGCTGTTGCTGTTGAGCCGCATCATCAGGTCGCCGGTGGAGCGCTGGAGGAAGAAGGAGTAGGGCAGCGAGACCATGTGCTCGATGAACCGCATGCTGATGTTGAGGTCGAGCTGGGTCCGCAGGTAGAGCAGCTGGAACCCGCGCAGCATGCTCACCAGCACGGTGAACAGCAGCGTCCCCACGCCCAGCACGACGACGATGGTCAGGGTGTTGTAGTCGCGCTTGGGGATGGCGGTGTCGATCACCAGCTGGGTGATCTTGGGGGTCACCAGGCCGAGCAGGATGATCACCGCCGAGACCACCACCACGCGGGCGAAGAGGGCGCGGCGGTTGAGGA
>DASZGP010000151.1:0-7921 GCA_035938695.1 Candidatus Dormiibacterota bacterium
CCAGGTAGGGCAGCGGCAGGCTCTCGACCCGCGCGACCTCGGTCAGGGAGAGGGGGCCGGCGCCGTGGGCACGGGCCAGCTCGGTCATCAGGCGAAGGCCGTAGTGACCCCGGCTGGAGATCTTCAGCATGGCGCGTCCGACAAAATCCGACTCATTTACTCAACATTTTATGCCCAGGGCTCTGGGGTATCAACCGCGGGCCGGATGTAACAGACCCCTGACGGGTTCTGCCACAAGGCTGCGACACGCCGTCAAATTCGCCCCGGACCCCGCTAGAGTCAGGCCTGCTCCTCCACCAACCACGGGATCACAGGTTGTTTCGATGATCAAGTCAAAGCGTCGCAAGGCCGCCCCCAAGCTCGTCCGCCAGACCGGGCACCTGGCCTCCAACCGCACCGGGCTGGACGTTGTCATCCTGGCCTGCGAGCCCGGCGAGCGCCAGACCGTGATCGCCGAGGAAGGCTCCCGCCGCTTCACCGTGCTGATCGACCGCAACGGCCCCTGCAACGCCACCGGCGCCGGGCTGACCGCCTCGGCGGCCCTGGAGGCGGTGGCGGCGATGGCCGCCGGCAGCTTCGTGATCGAGCCCGGCTGGCCGGTGGCCCAGCCCTTCTTCCAGCTCGGCCTGGACCTGACCATGAAGCGCCTCCGCGGCCTGGCCTCGGAAGCGGCGCCGCTGCCGGTGCCCCGCGGCGTCGACCGCCTCCGCGACGAGGAGTCGCACCCCGCCGCCGAATCCACCTGGACCCCGCTGGCCGCCGCCACCATCGGCGCCCCGATGGCCGAGTGGACCCCGGCCGCCGCGCCGGTCGCCCGCTTTGCGCGGGCCGCCGGTGAGCCGCTGACCTCGGTCCCGGCACCGGCGCTGCCGGCCATGCCCGCGCGGCCGGTGGCGGCGATGGCCGAGGCTCCGGCGATTCCCGTCGTGGCGACCGTGACCACCCCGGTCGCCGCCAGGCCCGCGGTCGCCGAGGCCCAGACCGAGCTGCCCCAGATGCCGCCCGAGCTGGTCGCCGCCCTGGACGCCTCCCGGCCGGCCTTCGTCTCGGCCGCCAACCTGGACGCCGTCATGGCCCCCCCACCGCCGGCGCCGGCCCTCAGGGGGCTGATGTCGGTCGACGACGAGCTCCTGGCCAGCCTCCGCCCGCTCGACCCGCCGGCCCCCGACCCGCGCGCGGCGGGGCTGCCGGGCACCAGCCGGAAGCAGGGCTTGGTCAAGCACCAGGCCACCCAGGGGCTGCTCTGGGTGCTGGACGTCGACCAGCCCGACTGCTACACCCTGGACCAGGCCTGGTCGATGGCCAGCCGCGGCACCACCCTCTGGGTCCAGGACCACCTGCGCCACCTCGGCGCGCGCTTCGGCAGGAAGCTCGACGGCGTCAGCCAGGACTGGCGCGAGAGCGGCGCCGCCGCCGACCGGGCGACGCGCCGCCGCACCGCTTCGCGGGCCTCGCGCGGGTAACCGTACTGGGCCTCAGCCCGGTGGTGGGGGCGGTTGCCGCAGCACCCCGGAGGACGTCGGCCCGTCGGGTATCGCGCCCGAGGTGATCGAATTCCGGACCCCAGGCCCCGGGGGGCTGGTCAGGTGATGGCCACCATGCGCTCGACCGCGAGGCGGGCGCGGCCGGCGATGTCGTCGGGGACCTTGACCTCGTAGACATCGTCGCGGAGGGCCTGGTGCAGGGCCGTCAGCGTGATCATCTTCATGTAGCGGCAGATGGCGTGCTCGGCGGCGGGGAAGAAGCGCTTGCCGGGGACCTCCTGGTGGAGGCGGTGGAGGATGCCGTTCTCGGTCGCCACCACGAACTCCTCGGCGGCCGACTCGCGGGCCCGCTTGACGATGCCCTCGGTGCTCAGCACCCGGAGGCGGCCGCTGTCCCCGTAGCGGTAGAGCGCGGAGGTGGTGCAGCCGCACTCGGGGTGGATCAGCAGCTCGGCGCCGGGGTGGGCGGCCTCGGCGGCGTCGACGTCCTCGGGCGCAATGCCCGCGTGGACGTGGCACTCGCCCATCCAGACGTGGAGCCGGCGGCCGGTGACCCGCTCCAGGTGGGCGCCCAGGAACATGTCCGGCAGGAAGAGGATCTCGCGGTCCTCGGGTATGGCCCGGATCACCTTCTCGGCGTTGCCGCTGGTGCAGCAGTAGTCCGACTCCGCCTTGACCTCGGCGGTGCAGTTGACGTAGCTGACCACCACCGCGCCGGGGTGCTCGGCCTTCCAGGCCCGCAGCTGGTCGGCGGTGATGCTGTCGGAGAGGCTGCAGCCGGCGTTCAGGTCGGGGATCAGGACGCGCTTGGCGGGGGCCAGGATGGAGGCCGTCTCGGCCATGAAGTGGACGCCGCAGAAGACGATCACGGCGGCCCCGGTGGCGGCCGCCTGCTGGCTCAGGCCGAGCGAGTCGCCGACGTAGTCGGCCACGTCCTGGACCTCCGCCACCTGGTAGTTGTGGGCCAGGATGACGGCGTTGCGCTTTTTGGCCATCGCGCGGATCTCCGCCGACAGGACGCGGATGCCCTCGGTGCTCAGGCTGTAGGTGGGCAGCGCTTCGATCGCCATCAGCGCGGCCCCTCGCCCGGGGTGACCTGAGGCGCCAGGGCGGCCAGCCGCGGCCGGATGATCGCCCGCTCCAGCCAGAAGGCCTCGCCGCGGCGGTAGAGCTCGGCCGGCCGGCCCCCCGGGCCGCCCTTGAGCCGCGGCGCCTCCCGCCCCAGGGGGACCACGAAGCCGTCGTTGTCGAGCACCTTCTTGCGGAAGTTGGAGTGGTCCAGCTCGACCCCCCACACCGCCTCGTAGACCCGCCGCAGGTCGCCGAAGGTGAACGGCTCCTGGACGAAGGCCAGCGAGACCGAGGTGTACTCCAGCTTGGCCCGAGCCCGCTCGACGCCGTCGCGGAGGATCTCGGCGTGGTCGAAGGCCAGGCGGGGGGCCTCGGCGCCGGCAAGGTCCTCGATCGGCCACCAGCGGGCCTGGGCGGCGTCGGAGCCGGCCACCGGCAGGGGCATGTCGGGCAGCATCCCGAGGTAGCAGACGGACACCGTCCGTCCCCGCGGGTCGCGCCCCGGGGTGCCGTAGGTCTTGAGCTGCTCGAGGTGGATGCCGGGGGCCAGGGACGCCAGCTGGGGCCCCCGCCGATCCTGATCGGCGGGGTGGAGCCCGGTCTCCTCCGCCAGCTCCCGCAGCGCCGCCGCCTCGAGGTCCTCGCCGATCTCGACGAAACCCCCGGGCAGCGCCCAGGCGCCCCGGTAGGGATCGCCCCGGCGCTCCACCAGGAGGACGCAGAGCCGGCCCTGGCGGACGGTCAGCAGGACCACGTCGACGGTGACCCCGAAGCCCGGGCGGGCGGCATCCACGGTCGTGGCCGGCGGGGTGAGGCTGGTATCCAGAGTCAAGCGCGATCCCTGTGGTTTTGGTGGCTTCGACTAATACCCTAGCACCGTTGGCAAGGGTTTCGGTAGCCCGGACCCAAACCCGACCGGCGGCGCCGCCCGGCGCTAGCATTGGAGCCATGTGCAGAAGCATCAAGACCCTCCGGCGGGCGGACGCCCTCGCCAGCGACGACGAGGTCCGGGCGGCGGCCCTGCAGTTCGTGCGCAAGGTCAGCGGTTACCGGGTGCCGTCGCGGGCCAACGCGGAGGTCTTCGACAGCGCGGTCGACGCCGTCGCCGCGGCCTCGCGGCGGCTCCTCGACAGCCTGGCGCCGGCGCGCGGCAGCGCGGCCTGATCGGCCGGCTCAGCCCCTAGGCGGTCCGCCGGCTGACCCGCTCGGGGCGGGCGGCGCCGGCGCGGATGAAGTCCTCCAGGTCGGCCGGCGGCATCGGCTTGGAGAACAGGTAGCCCTGGCCCCGGCGGCAGTTGAGCCGGCGCAGCTCGGCCAGCTGGCCGACCTCCTCGATCCCCTCGGCCACCGTGACCAGGCGGAGGGTCTCGGCCAGGGTGATGATCGCCCCGGCCAGCGCCGACTCCTCGCTGCCGCGGCCGATGCCGGTGACGAACGAGCGGTCGATCTTGAGTGCGTCGATGGGAAAGCGCTTGAGGTAGCCCAGCGAGGAGTAGCCGGTGCCGAAGTCGTCGATGGCCAGCCGGATGCCCAGCTTCTTGAGGCCGTGAAGCTGCTCGATGGTCCCCTCGGTGTCCTGCATCAGGCTGGTCTCGGTCAGCTCCAGGGTCAGGCACTCGGGGTCCAGCCCGGAGGACTTCAGGCTGGCGGCGACCTGGCCCGGCAGGTCGGGGCCCTGGAGCTGCCGGGCCGAGAGGTTGACGCTGATCTCGAAGCGGCGGCCACGGCCGACCAGGTGCTGCCAGCCGGTGGCCTGCCGCGCCGCCTCCTCCAGCACCCAGCGGCCCAGGGGCACGATCAGGCCGGTCTCCTCGGCGACGGGGATGAAGTCGGCCGGCATCACCAGCCCGCGCTCGGGGTGGTTCCAGCGCACCAGCGCCTCGGCCCCGGTGGCCGCGCCGGTGACCAGGTCGATGACCGGCTGGTAGTGGAGCACGAACTCCCCCTCGGCGACCGCCCGGCGGAGCTCGCCTTCGAGGTCCAGCCGGTGCAGCACCTCGGCGTGCATCCCAGGCTCGAAGACGGCGTAGCGGCCGCCCCCCGCGGCCTTGGCCCGGTACATCGCCAGGTCGGCGTTGCGCAGCAGCTCGCTGGCCTCCTCGCGCCCGGTGGCCATCGCCACTCCCACCGCCGCGCCCACCGAGACCGCCTTGCCGCCGATGTGGAAGGGCGGGCGGAGCCGCTCCAGCAGGCGCTCGACCAAGAGCACCGCCTCCCCGGTGTCGCGCGGGTCGTCGACCAGCACGGCGAACTCGTCGCCGCCCAGCCGGGCGGCGGTGTCGATCTCGCGGATGCAGCCCTGGAGCCGCGTGCCGACCTCCACCAGGAGCTCGTCGCCGGCGGCGTGGCCGAGGCTGTCGTTGACCACCTTGAAGCGATCGAGGTCGATGAACAGCACCGCCAGGTGGGAGCCCACCTCGCGCCGGGCGCGCCGCAGCGAGCCGCTCAGCCGGTCCAGGAAGAGGGCCCGGTTGGGCAGCCCGGTGAGCGGGTCGTGGAAGGCCTGGTGCTGCATCTTCTGGACCGTCTTGGCGTCGGAGAGGGCCAGGCTGGCGTGCTCCGCGAAGGCCAGCAGGATGTCCTGCTCGGCCTTGCTGTAGGTGCGCCCGGGACGGTAGGAGGCGACCGCCAGGCTGCCCGTCGCACGGCCGTTCTCGTGCACCGGCGCGGCCATCGCGGCCTGCAGCTGGTGGCCGGTGAAGTAGCCCACCGTGTCGGGCGCGCTGAGGTAGTCCTCGACCACCACCAGGCGGTCCTCGGTGATCGCCCGCCCGCCCACCCCGACGCTCAGGCGCTCGCGCCGGACCTGCTCGTAGTCGGCCTCGTCGATGCCCGCGCAGGCCACCATCACGGTGTGGTCGGGGCTGCCCTCGTCGATCAGGCGGAGGCCCACCACCTCGTCCCCCAGCAGCTCCTTGGCGCCCGCCGCGATGGCGTCGAAGACCTCCTCCAGCGGCGCTCGCAGGGAGATCGAGCGCTGGATCCGGAAGAGCCGTTCCAGCAGGGTCTGGCGCTCCCGCAGCATCTCCACCAGCTGGTAGTTGGCCTCGGTCTGGCGCTCGCTGCGCTGGCGCAGCTCGCGCTCCTCGGCGACCGAGCGGAGGAGCCCCAGGGTCTGGGCCAGGCTGCGCCCCATGGCCCGGAGCAGGATGGCCTCCTCGCGGCTGAACTCCTCCTCCCCCGAGCGCGCCACCACCAGGTCGTAGCCGGCGCCGCTGACCGGCACCGCGATGCAGCGGCTGACGCCGGCCCCCGGCACCTCGAGCACCCCCGACTCGGCCGCCGCCCGCAGCGTCGCCGCGTCCGGGGGCCGGCCCCGGGGGAAGCCGATCGAGGCCCGCACCTCCTGGCCGTCGAGCAGGGCGCCGACCTCGGCCTCCACCGCGCCGGCCGCGAGGTCGACCGCGCCGCGGATCGCCGAGGCCTCATCGGAGGCGCCGGAGATCGCGGCGATGAACTCGCTGAGCTGCTGGGTCGACCAGCTCCCCGAACCGCCACCGGCGGGTTCCATTGCGTCTTCTCCGGTCGCGGCTCTCAGCCCAGGGCGAGGACTACCAGGGTCTGGTTGTGGAAGCCGCTGACACCGTTGGTCCTGGCGATCTCGCCGTAGGTGTAGAAGCCGGCCACCGGGGCGCCGCCCGCCTGCCGGCCGATCCGGGCGACCTCGCCCTTGATGCCCTCGTCGCCGAGGACGCCCCGGCGGGCGATGCAGTCGAAGGCCAGGAAGCCCAGCGGAGCGCCGCCGTCGAGCCCCGTCAGGGCGTCGGCGCAGGCGGCGTCGGTGGCCTCCAGGACGGAGTCGGAGTCGCCCTCCATGAACCAGGTCAGGCCGCCCTGGGGGACCTCCGCGATGCAGCCCAGCGAGCGATCCTCGAAGTTGGCCTCGCCGACAAATCGGACCTCCTCGCCGCTGCGCCGGCTCAGCCCCAGCGGGTGGGTGATGGCGAAGCGGGTGAAGGCGGCGGGGTCGGTGCGGGCCTCGGGCGGCGCCGCCAGGCGGTCGAGGTAGACATCGAGAGCGGGGCGGTCGTCGAGGGTGTTGACCCGGTTGCCGGCGCTGCCGGTGACCAGCATCGGCTCGCCCACCTTGCGCCAGCCATGGCGGACGCCGATGCCGATCGGGCCGTCGGAGCTGATCGCGGCGGCGACGATGCCGTCCTCGATCACCTCGCCGCCGTGGAGCTGGAAGGTCCGCTTCATCTTCAGCCCGTCGCCGGCGCAGCCGCCGACCAGGGGGATGGCCGCACCCAGGGTGCCGTAGGCCCCGCGGACCACGTCCTGCTGGTTGCCGCCGAGCCCGTCGGTGAGCAGGAGCAGGATGCTGTGCTCGCGCTTCTCCACCGCCTCCATGCAGGCCGCGACCTCGGCCGCCGCCTCGCGCAGGTTGCCGCTGACGCCCTGGGCCACCGCGGTGGCCACCGAGAAGCCCGGGCCGCCCAGCGCTGTCACGACCACGCCGGCGTCGCCCGGGCCATCGGTGGCGATCTCCCCCGCCGTGGAGCAGCCGACCAGCGGCACGCCCGGGGCGACGCCGCCGATGCCGCGCAGCAGCGCGGGCAGGTCGTAGGCGTCGGAGCAGAAGACGATCAGCAGGCCCGGGCTCTCGCCCCCCGCCAGCGCGGCGGTCGCGGCGTCGGTACCGGCGCGCTCGGCGTCGGCGGCGCTGGAGCGCCCCACGGCAAGCCAGCGCTGGGGGTCGGACGTGACGCTCGGGGCCGGGGACGCGACAGGCTGCAATACACTCATGCCGCCCAGCGTATGCCATAACCGGCCACGGCAAGCCGGCGCGGCACAACCTGGCGCGTCTGGCACCCGCCCGTCGCGTCTGTGACAGGCGGCCCGGCGCGTCCGGGCCGCCTTCAGAGAATTACGGGCAGCTCTGGAGGATGCTGTAGTCGCCGGTGCAGCCGCAGCTCACCACGTGGTCGGGATAGCTGATCTGGGCGCAGAGATTGCCGGTGACCTCGACGGTGAGCTTGGCGCCACTGGCGGAGAGCTCCTGGTCGGTGAGCATGCGGACCGTCTCGGCGGTCAGACCAAGGTGCTTGACGTTTCTCGGCATTGTCGGCCCTCATTTGGCCGCGCGGTGTATGTCACCATGCGGCACCCTTCCCTTGGCCCGTGGCGACGGCCCGGGCCGAATGTCCCGACTCTCGGGGATGGGGCCGGTCGCTGTCAAGCGCGCCGGCCGCGCCGTCACATCCAGGCCGGCGGCGAGGTGGCGTCGAAATCCAGGTCGGTGGTCAGCTGGCGCGACAGGGCGGGCGCCGGGCTGGCGGTCGGCGCCGGCACGGCGACGCTCCAGAGCTGGAAGTGGCGCTGGGCCCCGGCCGGCGCCAGGTAGGCGATGGTCGCACCATCGGGTG
>DASZGP010000152.1:0-19416 GCA_035938695.1 Candidatus Dormiibacterota bacterium
CTCTTCCGCTACCGCGTCGAGACCAGCGGGATGTGGCACAACGTCCTCGACATGCAGGGGCCGACGATGCAGCATCCCGCCAACACCGCGCTGTGGGACGCGCCCATCGACAAGCAGGCGATCAAGCAGGGGGCGCTGTGGAAGGTGTCGGAGAGCAACCCGGCGGCGACCAACATGATCGAGTACGACGGGCGCACCGGCCAGATGCGCCTGGTCCAGGGGCCGGCGATGGACGCGCCGGTGAAGCACTGACGGTGCGCGACCGGGTGCGTTCCCGGCGCCGCTGCGCCGTCGCGGCGCTGGCCGGGCTGGCGGCGCTCGGGCTGGTCCAGCCGGTGCTGGCCGAGCAGGTCGACCCCCGCTACCCCTACGAGCGGCCCACCTTCGACCGCGCCTCCTTCCCGCCCCAGCCGCAGAAGGTGATCGCCCGGACCGGTGAGCTGACGGTCACCACGCCCTACGTCGAGGTGGGCCAGATGATCACCGCGGTCTACACCAATCACGGCGGGGTGACCTGGGGCATCCAGGCCCCGGCGGGGGCCAAGTGCAACGGCGGGCGCCACGCGCCCTCCGCCGAGCAGGCTCCCCACCTCCCGATCAACGCCGTCGACGGCCCCAGCTCCTGCACCTGGAAGGCGACGGCGCCGACCCGCCTCTACGACCCCAGGACCAACACCTACACCCCGCAGTGGGCCACCGTTGAGGCCGGCATCACCGGGCCCTGCGGCGACGCCGAGCTGGCGCGCCAGGGCAAGATCGAGTTCGCGATCTGCGCCGGGGCCCACTCCAACGACTCCTACATGGTCCTGGCCGCCGACGAGGCCAGCGTCAACGGCACCGTCCGGGGGATCAAGAACGAGCCCATCAGCGGTATGCGCATCGAGATCACCGACCCGTCGGGCAAGACCCAGTACGACGTCACCGACGGCATCGGCCGCTACGGGGTCAAGCTGGACAAGGGGACCTACCGGATCCGGCCGGGGATGTTCGACCGGGCCGGCTACGGGGTCCTGGGGCCCGACGACTTCAGCCCGCCGGAGCAGACCGTCACGATCGGCAGCGGCCCGGTCAGCGCCGACTTCCAGGTCCGGGGCCACAACCTCGCCGGCCGCATCGTCGACTCCACCGGGCAGCCGATGGCGGGGGCGGTGGTCGAGGCCCGCAGCAACCGGGGGGCCGAGACCGCCACCACCGACGGCGCCGGCGCCTACCAGATCACCCTGCCGGGCGGCACCTACGCCGTCCGGGTGGTCAGCCCGGCGCCCCCCGACCCGGCCCGCAAGAACCGCTTCTGGGGTGGCGCCTACGTCTGCCGCGCTCCGGGCGCCGGCGCCAAGGACTTCGTCTGCACGGTCGACCTCTCGGGCGACCGCACCAGCGTCGACTTCAAGGCGTCGACGGAGCTCAAGCTCGACCTCCAGGTCTCCAAGAGCGCCGACGACACCGGCCGGCGCACCGTCACCCTGCGGGTCACCGACGACCTCGGCGACCCGGTCGGCGGCCAGAACGTGGAGTTCAAGCCGCAGGCCAGCCTCAGCCCCCGGATGCTGGTGGAGACCGACGACGGCCGCCGGCTCTGGCCCGACGCCGGGGCCGTCAACACCGCCGTGGCGGCGGGGGCGGCCGCCCTCACCGCCGCCCAGGATCTGCCCTTCGACCTGACCAGCGACGATCAGGGCCAGATCGCCTTCTCCTGCTGGCCGGGGACCCAGGGCGGCGACTGGCAGATCAGCGCCGACATCCCCGGCAGCAGCGACACCTCGGAGCAGGCCAAGGCCGACGTCCAGCTGCCCGACGGCGGCAGCCAGATGCCCGCCGACAAGGACCTCAGCAGCAGCATCGACCAGGCCCTCCAGGCCGGCATCCCGCACCCCGCCGGCGACCCCAACAGCCTCAACCAGAAGGACCCGGGCGCCGCCCAGCAGCAGGTGCTGCAGGCGCTCGCCGCCAAGACCGGCCAGCTGGGCGCCAGCGTCACCCCGATCCACAGCTCCGACGGCAAGCACGCGGGCATCGTGATCATGCCCAAGAGCCCGCCGCCGGCCTGGCTCCAGGACGTTGGCGCCTACCTCGGCGGCGCGGCCACGGCCCCCCTGCCCAAGGAGCCGGCGCGAGTGCTGGACGTCGAGTACCTGATGGGCCAGGCCAAGCAACCCGGGTTCTCCTGGAACAAGCTCAGCTCGATCCCCTTCGCCTCCGTCCCCGAGTGGCTGCCCAAGATGGGCGACTCCACCGCGCGCCCCCAGCTGGGCGCCGCCGGCGCCGGGACCGAGGCCCAGCTGCTCACCTACTTCGGGTTCCCGCCGGTGCCGGAGGCGCTGACCCAGCTCGACGCCGCGGCCGGTCTGGGCGCCAAGACCTTCCAGCTCCAGCGCCCGGCGTCGGCGCCGGTCAGCCTCCAGATCACCGACCCCCAGGGGCTGCGGGTCGCGGACGCCGCCGGGGCCGGCGGTCAGCCGACGGTGGAGATCCCGGGCGCCCGGGTGGCCACCGACAGCGCCAGCGGCCAGGTCACCTACACCCTGCCCCGGGGGGCGGTCTACAGCATCGGGGTCACGGGCACCGGCGACGGCCAGACGACGCTGGCGGCCACCTGGGGCGAGCAGAACCAGAACGTCCGCAGCTGGACGGTGAGCGCCCGCCGGGGCACGTCGGGCACCGGGACCTACGACAGTGCCCTGCGCGACCTGGAGTACGGCGGCGCCACCGTCAAGCCGGTGGAGGGGTTCGGCCTCAAGATGAGCGGGATGCCCAAGTCCATCTCCCAGGATTCGCTGACCGCCTTCCCGGTCAAGGTGACCGAGCTGGGCGGCGCGCCGGTGCCCTACGCCAAGGTCACCGTCGACACCGGCTCCTTCTCCGCGACCTCCTACACGGACGGCGCCGGGATGGCCAGCCTGAAGGTCTACGGGCCGCTCCAGGGCCAGCCGGTGCGGGCCTCGGTCCTGGCCTGGCGGCACTACGGGCTGACCCAGACGGTCAAGGCCGGCCCGCCGGTGCTGGGCCCGGTGCCCGACGCCGTCCGCCAGATCGTCGGCCCCGAGCAGCAGGTCTTCATGCCCCGCAAGCCGGGGGGAGGACCGCTGGCGGTGCTCGAGCTGGCCGCGGTGATCGCCCTGTCGGGCCTGGGCATCGGCTACGCGCGGAGCCGGAGCGCCTGACCCGGAGGTGACCGGGCTGCTCTTCCCGGAGCCGGAGGTCGAGCCCGCCGCGGGCCCCTCGGCCCCGCTGGCGGCGCGGATGCGACCGCTGTCCCTGGACCAGTTCGTGGGCCAGGACCACGTGGTCGGCCCGGGCAGCCCGCTGCGCTCGCTGATCGAGACCGACCGGCTCTCCTCGGTCATCCTCTGGGGCCCGCCGGGCACCGGCAAGACCTCGCTGGCCTGGATCGTGGCCCGCGCCACCCGGGCCCACTTCATCGAGGTCAGCGCGGTCAGCGCCGGGGTCGCCGAGGTGCGCAAGGCGATCGCGGCCGGGCAGGAGCTGCTGCGTTCGGGGCGCCGCACCATCCTCTTCATCGACGAGATCCATCGCTTCAACAAGTCGCAGCAGGACGCCCTGCTCAAGGCGGTCGAGAGCGGCTGGGTGATCCTGATCGGAGCCACCACCGAGAACCCCTTCTTCGAGGTCAACTCGCCGCTGATCTCGCGCAGCCTGATGTTCCACCTCGAGGCGCTGGCGCCGGAGCAGGTCCGCGAGCTGGTGGAGCGGGCCCTGGCCGACCCCGACCGCGGTCTGGGCGGCTCACCCGCGCGCTTCAGCCCCGCGGCCGTGGACCACATCGTCGACCTCGCCGGCGGCGACGCCCGCTTCGCCCTCAACGCCTTGGAGCTGGCCGAGGCGGCGGCGCTGGCCGCCGCCCGCACCGAGGTCTCGGTGGAGGACGTCAGCGCCGTCCTGCAGCGGCGGGTGATCCGCTACGACAAGACCGGGGACATGCACTACGACGTCATCTCCGCCTTCATCAAGAGCCTGCGCGGCTCCGACCCCGACGCCGCGGTGTTCTGGCTGGCGCAGATGCTGGAAGCGGGGGAGGACGCCGAGTTCGTCGCCCGCCGGATGGTGATCTTCGCCTCCGAGGACGTCGGCAACGCCGACCCCACGGCGCTGATCCTGGCCGTCGCGGCCCTCGACGCGCTGCGCTTCGTGGGCCTGCCGGAGGCCGCTCTGAACCTGGCCCAGGCCGCCACCTACCTGGCCGCGACGGTCAAGTCCAACGCCTCCATGACGGCCCTGGCGGCGGCCCGCAAAGACCTCGCCGAGGGCGGCCCGCAGGCGGTGCCGCTGCCGCTGCGCAGCTCCAGCTACCCCGGCGCCAGGGGGATGGGGCACGGCCAGGGCTACCGCTATCCGCACGACTTCCCCGACGCCTGGGTGGACCAGGACTACCTGCCGCGGCGGCTGCCCGGGATGCCCTACTACCGGCCCACCGACCGCGGCCGCGAGGCGGCGCTGGGCGAGCGCCTGCGGGCCCTGCGCGAGCGGCGGTCCTAGAGCGCCGGACCGGCGACGGCGACCCGGTTGCGGCCGTCGCGTTTGGCCTGGTAGAGGGCGCGGTCGGCGGCGCGGAGCAGCTCACCCGCCGGGGTGTCGAAGGTCGTGGCGACCCCCGCGCTGATGGTGCAGGGGGCGGCCATGGGGCCGACCTGGACCCGGGCCACCAGCCCGACCAGCTTCTCCGCGGTGGCCACGGCGCCCGGCCGGTCGCTGCTGGTGATCACCAGGGCGAACTCCTCGCCGCCCACCCGGGCCAGCAGGTCGCTGAGCCGGACGGCGTCGCGGAGCACCCGCCCGGTCTCGCGCAGGACCGCGTCGCCGACGGCGTGGCCGAACTCGTCGTTGATCGCCTTGAAATGGTCGAGGTCCAGCATCACCACCGCCAGCGGGGTGCCGTGGCGGCGGTGCCGGGCCAGCTCGCGCTCCCACTGGAGGTCGAACTCGCGCCGGTTAGCCAGCCCGGTGAGGGCGTCGGAGGCGGCCTGGCGGGCCAGCTCCGAGTTGGTCCGGTTGAGCTGGACCTGGTCCCGCTGGAGCCGGATGGCGGTCCTCACCCGGGCCTGCAGCTCGAGCCGGTCGAAGGGCTTGCCGAGGTAGTCGATGGCGCCCAGCTCGAGGCCCTCGACCTTGACCCGGGTGTCGGTCTGGGCCGACAGCATCAGCACCGGGATGCCGGCGATGGCGGCGTCCGTGGCCTTGACCCGGAGCACGTCGTAGCCGCCCATGCCGGGCATCATCAGGTCCAGCAGGACGGCCTCCGGGCCCCACTCCCGCATCAGCTGGAGCGCCGCCTCGCCCTCGGCCGCCTCGGCGACCTCGAAGCCGTCGAGGGTCAGGTACTTGCGGAGCAGGACCCGGTTGGCCGCCTCGTCGTCGACCACCAGGACCCGGCCGGCGCCGGTCTCGCCCCAGCCCTGACCCGCCGCCGGCGCCGGGCGCTCCTCGGGTGCGGGGGCCGGCGCCGCGACGAAGCGGCCCACGGCCTCCATCAGCGCCGCCGGCGTGTAGGGCTTGCCCAGGAAGGCGTCGGCGCCGGCCTCCCGGGCGCGCTCCTGGTCGGCGGGCATCATGTTGGCCGAGCAGACCACGATGGGCATCGTGCTCCGGGCCGCCTTGACAAGGCGCGCCACCTCCCAGCCGTCGAGGCCCGGCAGGCGGAGGTCGAGCAGCATCAGGTCGCCGGCCCCGGCGAGCGCGGCCTCGACCCCCTCGGCCCCGGTGCCGGCGACCAGCACGCTGTGGCCGGCCCGCTCCAGGACCTTGGTGGCCAGGGCCTGGAGCGCGTGGTCGTCCTCGACCACCAGCACCGTCGCCACTACGCCACCTCCCCGCGGACGGCGATCTGCCTGACCGTCGCCAGCAGCTCGGCCGGGCCCAGGCTGCCCTTGCGCACGAAGCGGGCGATGTGCCCGTTGAGGGCGCGCACGTCCTCGGCGTCCAGCTCCTTGCCGCTGAGCACCATGATCGGGACGGTGGCGGTGGCGGGGCTGGCGCGCAGCCGGGTGATGACCTCGAAGCCGCTCATCTCGGGCATCACCAGGTCGACGAAGAGCAGGTTGGGCGGGTCGGCGATGGCGGCGTCGATCCCGGCCCGGCCGTCGGTCGCCGCGCGCACGCTGACGCCGCTGCCGTCGAGCGAGCGGCGGACCAGCTCCGCCACATCGGGGTCGTCGTCGATGACCATCACCGTGCAGGCCGGCGGCAGCTCGGTGAGCTGGCCCAGGGCGTCGAGCAGGGTCTCCTTGGTGAAGGGCTTCTGGGCGTAGCCGACGCGGTCCAGCTCCATGCCCACGTGGCCGCGGTCGAGGGCGGTGGTCAGGACCACCGGGATGTCGCGGGTGCGGCGGTCGGCGGAGAGCCGCCGGAGGACCTCCGCGCCGTCCATCGCCGGCATCTGGATGTCGAGGGTGATGGCCAACGGGAGCAGCTCGCCGGCCAGCCTCAGGCCCTCCTCGCCGGAGGCCGCCTCGACGCTGCGGAAGCCGCCCTCGCCGAGCCGCTTGGCGATCAGGGCGCGGGCGTGGGGATCGTCGTCGACGATCACCACCAGGTCCCGGGTCAGCCCGCCCCAGGGAAGCGCGGAGCGCGGGTCGCCCGGCGGCGTTGCGCGCGCCCCGGCGGCGTCGGGGTGCGTGGCGCCCTCCGGCTGGGCCTCCGGCCGGGCGCCCTCGGGGACCGCGCCCGGAGCCTGCGCGGTCGGCAACGTGAACCAGAACGTGCTCCCGCGCCCGACCTCCGAGTCGACCCCCATGGTGCCGCCGTGGAGGGTCACCAGGCGCCTGGAGATGGCCAGGCCGAGGCCGGTGCCGCCGCTGCTCCTGGCCGCGCCGCCGTCGACCTGGCGGAACTCGTCGAAGACCAGCTCGCGGGCCGCCTCGGGGATGCCGATGCCGGTGTCCTCGACCGCGATCCGGGTCATCCCCCCGCCGGCGTCGGTGGCCCGGATCGAGACGCCGCCGCTCTCGGTGAACTTGATCCCGTTGGAGACCAGGTTGATCAGGATCTGCCGCACGCGCTGCTCGTCGGCGTCGACCACCACCCCGGCGGCGCCCTCCGAGCCCAGGCGCAGGGACCTGGCCGCCGCCAGCGGCGCCAGCGTCTCCAGGACCCCGTCGAAGACCCGGCCGAGGTCGACCTCACCGCGCGCCATCTCCATCTTCCCGGCCTCGATCTTGGACAGGTCGAGGATGTCGGTGAGCAGCGCCAGCAGGTGGCGGCCGGCCGTCCTGATCCGCTCCACGTCCTCCAGCTGGTCGTGGTTGAGCTCGCCGTCGAGGCCGTCGGCGAGGACATCGGAGAAGCCCAGGATGGCCCCCATCGGCGTCCGCAGCTCGTGGCTCATGCTGGCCAGGAAGGTGCTCTTGGCCTCGTTGGCCTCGCGCGCCGCCCGCTCGCTGGCGCGCAGCGCGTCGAGCAGGCTGACACGGTCCAGGGCCATGGTCACGTTGGCCGCGTAGACGCTCAGCCGGACCACCTCGTCGGCCCCGAAGAGCGGGGAGAGGATGCCGGCGCGGATGATCAGCCAGCCCCGCCCCTGGTCCAGCTCCAGCGGCAGGGCCACCGTCCCGCGGGGCAGGCGGCCGGGGTCGAGGGCGGCCTGCCGGGCCGTCTCCAGCGCCGCCTCCGGCTCGATCCCGTCGGCGGCCACGACCTCTCCGGAGGCCGCCACGATCGCGCCGGCCTCGGCGCCGACCAGCCGCTCGCCCCAGTCGACGGCGCGCTCGGCCAGCGCCACGGCGCCGGAGGAGAAGAGGAGCAGGTCGCGGACCCCGACCGCGAAGGCGTCCTCCTCGCGGGCCCTCCAGGCGCGCCGCAGCCAGCGAGGCGGGGCGAAGCTGGCGTACAGCACGGGGACGGCGAGCAGGGCCACCACCTGGGTCAGGAGCTGGAAGGCGGGCGTCTGGGCGGCGCCGCCGGCGGCAACCGAGATCACCAGGATGCCGACGATCAGGCCGTAGCCCAGCGACAGCGCGCGGAGGCGGGCCCGTTGCACCGCCGGCAAACGGCGGGACCGGAGCCAGAGGCGCACGATCGGCTCGCCGACGCAGACGCACCAGAAGCCCAGGATGTAGAAGACGGCGACGGTCTGGAGTGGGTCCGGCGCCGTCCCCGCCGGGGGCTGCGGGACCAGGCCGGCGAGGATCCCCAGGGCCAGGCCGCCGAGCGCCACCCGGCCGGCGGTCCGGCCCATCGGGATCAGCGCCGAACGGTAGAGCAGGAGCGCGCAGCCGGAGAGCAGAAAGGCGACCAGGAGGCAGTCGGTGACCAGGATCGACGCCACCCGCGAGGCGGCCAGCATGGCCCTCGGCCCCGGCAGAGCGAGGACGTTGCCGGCCAGCGAGACCACGCCCAGGAGCCCGACCGCCAGGGCCAGGTAGAGGTTCTTCCGATCTCGCTGCCTGACCCACTGGGACAGCGTGACCAGGGCGAGGAGCATGAAGCTCGCCGCCGTGGCCCACTTCCCGACCAGGAGCAGGGTACCCATCACTATCCCTCCGCGTCCCCCGCAGGACTCGGTGAATGTTGGGCGTATGGTGACACTCGTTGGCCCGTTTGGGGCGGGTTTGGTCGAACTGCCGCGCTACTCCGGCAGCTTGGTCATCAAGGCGGGAGCCGGTCGGGCGCGGCCGGCCGGCTCCCTGGCCCTGCCGGTCAGGTCAGGCGCAGAACGGCAGGCTCTTGATGCACTGGATGATGTGCGAGATGCAGTTCTGGGTCAGTTGGGTGCTGTTGCACACCGCCCCGGAGACGCACACGTTGCCCACCGATCCGCCGTTGACAGCGGCCATCTGGGCGCCGTCCAGGGTGCGGACGGTCTCGCGGTGCAGCGCCAGGCGCGGCGAAGTCGAGCTGCTCATTTCCCTGCCTCCTTGGATGAGCGATTGCCCCGCCCCTTCCGACGGGTTGGCTGATGATACCCCCGGCGCCGCCGGGGAGAGCCTCTTAGAGGATTCCTAATCGGAATGGGCCACCGCCCTAATCGGGCCGGAGAAGACTGAGATCAGCGCCCGGGACCAACCGGGCCGGCGATCGCAGGAGGATCTCCGATGACCACCTGGCACCAGGACGGCTTCGATGCCACCAACGCCTGGACCGCGCCCCCGCCGGCCGGCCCGCCGCCCGCGGCCCGCGTGACCCCCGGCGCCACCCCGCGCTGGGTCGCGGCCGCCGCCGTCCTGGCGGTGATCCTCTCCTCGGCGTCCGGCGTCGCCGCCGCGCTGACCTTCGAGCGCTCGCTGCCGGCCTCCGGCGTGGCCGCCACCACCACCGCGCGGACCACCAAGGCCAGCGTCGTCAGCAAGGTTGGCGACATCCAGTCCATCCTGGCCCAGGTCGAGCCCGCCGTGGTGGTCGTCAAGACCCAGGTCACCAGCGTCGGACGCTTCGGCCAGACCCAGTCCGGCTCGGCCGCCGGCACCGGCATGATCATCTCCTCCGACGGCCTGGTGCTGACCAACGCCCACGTCGTCGCGGGCGCGACCTCGATCGCCGTCACCCTGGCCGGGCGGAGCCAGCCGCTGGTGGCGTCGGTGATCGGCAGCAACAGCACGGCCGACGTCGCCCTGATCCGGATCCACAACGTCAGCGGACTGCCCGTGGTGGGCTTCGGCAGCTCGGCCGCGATGCGCGTCGGTGACGACGTCCTGGCCATCGGCGACGCCCTCGACCTCAGCGGCGCACCCACCGTCACCGAGGGCATCGTCTCGGCGCTCGACCGCAGCCTGGCGGCCGACAGCAGCGGCGGCGCCCTCAGCGGCCTGATCCAGACCGACGCGGCGATCAACCCGGGCAACTCCGGTGGCCCGCTGGTCAACGCCGCCGGCCAGGTGATCGGCATGAACACCGCGGTCAGCAGCAGCGGCCAGAACATCGGCTTCGCGATCGCCATCGACACCATCCGGGCGCTGCTGCCCAAGCTGGAGAAGGGCAGCGTTGCCTGACCTCGCTCTTAGGGTTCTCTTAGGACCGACACAGCCGGGCCTTACCCCCAGCACTCACACTGAGATCAGATGAAGCTCAACCTCAGCATCGCCGCCGGCGCCGCCGTGGGCCTGGTGATCGCCGGCCTGGCCGGCTTCGCCGGGGTCTACCTGACCGCCTTCAACCCCAAGCCGGTGGCCCGGGTCGCGCTCCCCAGCAGCCCCTCGGCGTCGCCCAGCGGCGGCGTCTCGGGCACCTGGACGGTGGCCTCCGGCTCCTTCGTCGGCTACCGCGTCCGGGAGCAGCTGGCGACCCTGCCGGCGCCCAGCGACGCCGTCGGCCGGACCAGCGCGGTGACCGGCACCGCGGCCTGCGCCATCAACGCCGACGGCACCGCGACCATCGGCGCGCTCCAGGTCAAGGCCGACCTGACCCAGCTGGCCAGCGACTCGAGCCGCCGCGACGGTTACGTCCAGGACAACTCCCTGGGGACCTCGCGGTTCCCCACCGCGAGCTTCGTCTCCGACACCGGATTCAGCGTCCCGGCGGCGGTGGTGGCGGGGGCCAAGGGTACGGCCAGCGTCAGCGGCCGGATGACCATCCACGGGGTGACCAAGCAGCTCACCGTCCCGCTCCAGATCCAGCGCAACGGCGGCAGCATCGACATCGTCGGCTCCTTCACCTTCCACTGGGGCGACTACGGCGTGGCGGCGCCCAGCGTGCCGGTGGCGTCGGTGCAGTCCGACCCCACCATCGAGATCAGCCTGGTGCTGACCGGAGGCTCGCTGTGACCGGCAGGAACCGCATCCTGGTGGTCGACGACGACCAGAAGATCGCCGGCACCATCCGCCGCGCGCTGGTCTTCGAGGGCTACGAGGTGGACGTCGCCAACGACGGCGTCAGCGCCCTGCGCCAGATGCGCGAGCAGGCCCCCGACCTGGTCATTCTGGACGTCATGATGCCGGCCATGGATGGCGTCGAGGTCTGCCGGCGGATCCGCGCCGAGGGCGCCACCCCGGTGCTGATGGTGACCGCCAAGGACACCACCGAGGACCGCGTCCTGGGGCTGGACTCGGGCGCCGACGACTACGTCGTCAAGCCCTTCTCCTACGACGAGCTGCAGGCCCGGGTGCGCGCCCTGCTGCGCCGCAGCGGGCCGCAGCAGCAGTCGATGCTGCGCTACGCCGACCTCGGCCTGGACCTGCTGACCCGTGAGGTGACCCGGGGCGACCGCCAGGTCGAGCTGACGGTCAAGGAGTTCGAGCTGCTGACCTACCTGATGCGCAACCCGCGCCAGGTGCTGACCCGGGGCAAGATCCTCGACGCGGTCTGGGGCTACGACTTCGGCGCCGCCAGCAACGCCGTGGACGTCTACATCGGCTACCTCCGCCGCAAGCTCGAGTCCGGCGGCGAGCCGCGCCTGATCCAGACCGTGGTCGGAGTGGGCTATGCCCTGAGGGAGAGGTGAACTTCCCGATCCGCGCCCGCCTCGCGGTGCTGGGCGCGCTGGTCGTCGCCGCCGCGGTGGTCAGCTTCTCGGCGGTGACCTACGTCACCATCAGCGGCAACCTGACCAGCCAGGTCGACGCCAACCTGGCGGCCCGCAACACCAGCGCGCGCGGCGGCGGCGGGCCCTCGGACCACGGCGCCCCGCCGGCCTCGCCGTCCAACAGCTACGAGCGGATCGACCTGGCCAGCAGCGGCGACACCTACGTCGAGGTCCTCGACAGCACCGGCGCGGTCCAGTTCTGCAACGGCGTCCTCGACGGCAAGTCGCCGGCGGTCGGCGCCGACGTGCTGCGGACCTCGACCACCACGCTGCAGTACACCACCATCAACCCCTCGCCGACGGTGCCGGTGCGGATCGCGGTGCGGCGCGAGGTCGGGCCCGACGGCGACGTCAGCTACATCGTCGCCGGGCAGAGCCTGGTGCCGGTCAACGACCAGCTCGCCCGCCTCCGCTTGACCCTGCTCTTGGGCACCCTGCTCAGCCTGGCCGGGGCTTCGCTGCTGAGCTGGTGGATCGCCGGCCGCGGGCTGCGCCCGCTGGAGCACATGGCCACCGCCGCCGAGGAGATCGGGCGCACCCGCGACCTCAGCCGGCGGATCGCCGAGCCGCGCTCGCGCGACGAGGTCAGCAGCCTGGCGCGGAGCTTCAACGGGATGCTGGAGCGGCTCCACGACGCCTATCTCAGCGTGGAGGGCGCGCTCGACGCCCAGCGCCGCTTCGTCGCCGCCGCGTCGCACGAGCTGCGCACCCCGCTGACCACCATCCGCACCAACGCCGAGATCCTCGAGATCCACCCCGACGCCGATCCCGCGATCCGCCAGGAGGCCGTCGCCGACATCGCCAGCGAGAGCGAGCGGATGTACCGCCTGGTCACCTCGCTGCTGACCCTGGCCCGCGCCGACAGCGGCGCCGACCTCTCGATGCGCGACCTCGACCTGTCCCAGCTGGTGGCCAACGTGGTGCGCCAGGCGCGGCGCATCCACCCCGACCGAGAGATCACCCTCGACGCCCCCACCGAGCTCGCCGTCGCCGGCGCCGACGACGCACTGCGGCAGCTTCTCTGGATCCTGCTCGACAACGCCGCCAAGCACACTCCCCCGACCGCCGCCATCGCGGTGACCCTGGCGCCCGCCGGCGAGGCCGTCACGCTGAGGGTGGCGGACGGCGGCCCGGGCATCCCGCCCCAGGACCTCGACCGCGTCTTCGACCGCTTCTACCGATCCGACCCATCACGTTCCGGCGAGGGCACCGGGCTCGGGCTCTCGATCGCCCGCTGGATCGCCGGCCAGCACGGCGGCCAGATCACCGCCGCCAACGCCGAGGGCGGCGGTGCCGTGTTCGAGACCACCCTGCCGCGCCGTCGGCCCACCCGCGGGGACGGCGATGCGACCAGCTCTTAGAGGATTCACAGCCACCTCTCAGGGCCCTGGCAGGTCCACGAGGCAGACTGTGATCATTCGCCCCGCCCTCCGCGTGGCCACAAGAGGATCGATCCCCGCATGAACCCGTACGGCACCCGCCCCCCCGACCGCCGCTCCCGCGGCCTCGGCGACGCCTTGGAGCGGCTGGCCTCCCTGAAGATCGCCGCCGCCGCCGCCAGCGTGGTGACCTTCGGCGGGCTGACCGCGATGATCGCCGCCGACGCCGCCAGCACCCCGGTCGCGGCGACCTCCCCGGCGGCGGCCTCGCAGCCGCCCGACGGCACCGGCGGCGGCACCGGCTCCGGGTCCGGCGGCTATGGCGTCACCCCGTACGACCCCTACGGCGCCAACACCGGCGGCGTCCCGACCACCGGCTCGGCCGGTGGCGGCTTCCAAGCCCAGGCGCCGATCGTCTCCGCCCCCTCCTGATCTCGGCCCGCCCGCATGGGCGGCGGGGCTGTACTTTGCGCAGACTTTTTGCTGGCGCGGGCAGCCGGGTGATTCGCGGGATGGCAACCCGGCCGGGCACAGGGTCTCTTAACGCATTCCTAGGGCGTTAACAACTCCCTGCCAGACCGGCCCGGCACGATGGGTGGAGCACCACCCATCCCCCACGGAGGTTCCCCAATGCGAGTCAGAAATGTCGCGATCCTGGCCGGCGCCATCGCCGGCACCGCGCTGGCCGGCGGAGTCGTCGGCGCCCTCAACTCCGCCAGCCTGATGGCGGCCCACGACTCGACCGGCGGCGCCGCCGGCGCGGCGGCCGCCGGGACCGACGCCAGCACCACCGCCGCCGACGCGACCACCGCGCTGCCGGTGGCGGCGACCAGCCCGGCGCCGGCCGCCTCGGCGAGTCCGAAGTCCAACGAGGACACCACCCACGAGGCCGGCGAGAGCGCCACCCGGGAGGCCGACGAGAACGCCGGCAAGGTCGGCGGCGGCCACGGTCCAGGCGGTGGGTCCAACGAGAGCTCCGCCCACGAGGCCACCGAGAGCTCCGCGCGTGAGTCCGGCGAGGCCCAGGGCGCCGCGCCCACCGCGTCTCCCTCACCGGCGGCGACCAACTAGCCAGGACCCCCGCCAAGACGCCCGACCAGGAGGGCCGGCGCGAGCCGGCTCTCCTCCTGGCGTCCGCGGCGTTGGAGTTACTGAGATGCGATCCCACCCCGCCCCGCCGGTCATAATGGCGGCCATCGCCGAGCGGACTACGGAGGCGCGCCCGGGGTCGGTCAACGGCCGGACCTTTCACGGCTTCGGCACCACGGTCGGGACGTGGAGCACCGAGCCGGCCCTGGTCGAGCGCCTCGACCTGCTGATGCAGGGCTGGGTGGAGCGCGTCGAGGCGGCCTGCAGCCGCTTCCGCGAGAGCAGCGACCTCTCCCGGGCCAACGCCGCCGCGGGGACCGCGGTCGCGGTCGCCGCCGAGCTGATCGGCGCCACCACCGCCGCGCTGGCGATGGCCGAGGCCACCGGCGGCCTCTGCGACCCCACCGTCGGCCAGGCGGTGATCAACGCCGGCTACGACCGGACCTTCGAGGTCATCGAGGCGGAGGGGCCCGGCCCCGAGGGCCCGCCGCGGCTCGGTGGGGGCTGGAAGCTGGTGGCCGTCGACGCCGAGGCCGGCACGCTCACGGTCCCCGCCGGCTTCCGCCTCGACCTCGGCGGCAGCGCCAAGGGCTGGGCGGTCGACGTGGCGCTGAGCGCGGTGCGCGAGTCGCTGCTGGCGGCCCACCTCGAGGCCGGCGTCTGTGTCGGCGCCGGCGGCGACCTCGGGGTGGCCGGCGTGGCCCCCGCCGGCGGCTGGCCGGTGACCATCAGCGACCGTCTCGACCTCGACCGTGGCAGCGAGCGCAGCGACGTCCGCCTGGGTCGGGGCGCGATGGCCACCAGCGGCTCGACGGCACGGGCCTGGAAGCGCGGCGACGCCGTCGGGCACCACATCATCGACCCCCGCACCGGTCGCCCGGGGAGGAGCCGGTGGCGGATGGTGACGGTCTTCGCCGACGGCTGCCTGGCCGCCGACTCCGCCGCCACCGCGGCCTGGCTGCTGGACGCCGACGGGCCCGACTGGCTGGAGTCCAACGGGCTGGGCGCGCGCCTGGTCGACGAGAGCGGCGCGGTGGTCGTGGCCGGCGACCTCGGGGACTGGCTGCTGGGGGAGGAGAGGTCGTGGTTCTCGCGCTGACCCAGGCGCCGAGCCCGCTCTGGTTCTTCGCCCGCGCCGCGGGTTTCGTCACCCTGCTGCTGCTGGCCGCGACGGTGGCCTTCGGCATCGCCCTGACCCTGCGCCTGCGCTCGCCGCGGTGGCCGACCTTCATCACCGAGCAGCTCCACCGCTACCTGACCTCGGTGGTCTACACCTTCCTGGCCATCCACGTCGTCACCATCTGGCTCGACCCCTTCACCAAATTCTCCCTGGCCGACGTGCTGCTCCCCTTCGTGAGCGGCTACCGGTCGTTCTGGATGGGCCTGGGCATCTGCGCCGCCGAGCTGACCGTGGCCCTCGGACTGAGCATCTACGTCCGCACCCTGATCAGCTACCGAGTCTGGCGCCTGCTCCACTACGGCACCTACGCGACCTTTCCCGCTGCCCTGATCCACGGCATCGGGACGGGCACCGACACCCACACCTGGTGGGGGCTGCTGATCTACTTCGTCTGCGGCTGCTCGGTGGCCACGATGGTCATCCTGCGCGCGATCGCCTCGGGTCCCGCGCCGGCGGTCAGGGTCTGACGCCGCCCATCAGGTAACCCGGGAGCGCCGGCGCAGCACCACCGCGGCCCCGGCGACGGCCGCGATCGCCAGCGCCGCGGCCGGCGGCCACCATCCCGGTGACGCCGGCCGGGCTGGGACCACCGGCGTTGGGCTCGGGTGGGACGACGGGGTGGCGGCCAGCGGCGAAGGCGCCGGGCTCGGGGTCACCGCCGCCGCCACGTTGCTGTTGCCCTCCGCCGCGGCCACCCTGGCGATCTCCTCCTGGTGCGGACCGCGATATCGCAGCACCAGCAGTCCCTGGTTGATGTCGGCGACGTAGATCAGCCCGGCGTGGATCACCGGGTAGCTCCAGGACATCGTCGGGCTGGCGCCGAGCTGGGGATCGCGCGCCCTGGGGCCGCCGAGGGCGGCGCGGTATTCCGCCAGGCGCGTGGGGTGCGCCGGGTCGCCGATGTCGAAAACCTGCAGCCCGGCGCTGTACCAGGTGACCAGCGCGAGGTTGGCGGTCAGCGTCGGGTTGTGGCTGGTCCAGGTCGAGAAGGGCGCCGCCCCGCAGGTCCGCTGGTCGTTCTCCGGGACCGTCAGCGTGCTGACGGCGACCGGGTGGGCGACGTCGCGGATGTCGGCGATGGTGCCGTGGCCGTAGGGGCAGCCGGCGCCGTAGGGCGGGGGATAGATCTCGTCGGTGAGCAGCAGCATCCGGCGGCCGGGCAGCGGTACCGCGCTGTGGACGTTGCCCGGCGGGGTGTGCAGCGCGTTGCCCGGCGGTGTCAGCAGGCGCAGCGCCGGCGAGGCCAGGCCGGCGGCGAAATCCGACGTGTCGGCCAGCAGCAGGCCGCCGTTCCAGAGCGCGAGGTAGGCCTCGCGGGCGTCGGCCGAGAGCGCGATGGAATGGAGGTTGGCGGCGCCGCCCAGGGTCGCCACCGCGTTCCAGGTGCCGGCCAGCCGGGGCTTCTCCGGCTGCGCCAGGTCGATGACCTCGAGGCCCCGGAAGCCGCCGCTGAAGAAGGCCTGGAAGACCAGCACCCGCGCCGGCCGCGCCGGGTCCTGCCAGAGGTAGAACTCGTGGGGTTGCTGGGCGCCGAAGTCGTACGCCCCGACCGGCATCGGGGTGCGGCAGTCGGACGTCCAGCGGTAGACCTCGAGGCGGTTGGCGGCGCCGCTCTGGAGCGCATAGAACATCACCACCAGGAGCCGCTCCGAGGGCACCGCCCGCAGCTCGCGGGGGGTGCTGCCGGCGTGGGCGGCGAGCTGCCCGGCGACGGCCGGATGGGCAGGGTCGGCGATGTCCACCACCATCGGAGGGGCGTCGTCGCGGCTGCCGACGTAGGCGCAGTGGTCGGCGACCGCCAGCGCAGCGTTCATCCCGCGCCCGCCGAGCGACTCGTGGCCGACCAGGTCGAGCGCCGCCGTGGCCGGTGTGGCGCCGGCCGCGCTGGCGGGACCGCCGGGCGCCAGCGCGACGCCCAGGAGGAGCAGCGAAAGCAGCCGGCGCACTCTTATCGGAATCCTAACGCCGCGCGGAAGGCGCCCTCACCCGCGACGGCCAGAGTCAGTGTCGGACCTGGTGCCGAGCCAGGACACAAGACGAAGCGCCGGAGCACAACGCCCGGCGGCACAAAAGGAGGTTCGCCATGAACCGCATCAGCCGAGGCGTGATGGGCGCCGTCATCGCCGGGTCGATGCTGACCGGAGGTTTCGCGGGCGCCGCGATCTTCGCCCTCAGCACCACCGCCAACGCCGCCACCGCGGCCAGCCCCAGCGCCAGCACCCCCGCGGCCCCGGCCGCCGGGACCTTCCACCCCAACGAGGACCCCACCCATGAGGCCGGCGAGAGCGCCGCCCGCGAGGCCCAGGAGAACGCCGGGCAGATGCCGACCGTGCCGTAGCCAACCCCCAACCCTCTGTCTCTCTCCCTCCACCGCCACGAGGGGGCCGGCCAGCGCCGGCCCCTTCGCCGCGTCCGCGGCTCAGGTGGGCGGCGTGGAGGTCGGCGCCGGGCGGCCCGCCTAGACTCGGGGGCGTGACCCTGCGCCGCTCGTCCGCGTGGCTGACCGCCGCCTGGCTGGCGCTCGCGGGATGCTCCGTCGGGCCGACCGGGGCCAGGCCGAAGGCCACGCCGAGCCCGTCGGGCGTGCCCCGGCCCAGCCCTTCGCCGTCCCCGTCGGGGTACCTGGAGTTCCCCGCCGCCGGCCCCGGCGACCTGGCCGCGGCGTCGACCGGCACGGTCTGGTTCACCGGCCGTGAAGCCAACTACGTGGGGCGGATCAACGCCAGCGGGGAGCGGGTGCTCTTCACCACCCCCGACCCGGCCGCCCGGCGTGGGGGGGTGGTCGTGGGACCGGACGGTGCCATCTGGTTCTCGGAGCTGGTCGGCGGCCGGATCGGGCGGCTCGACCCCCACGGCGGGTTCACGATGTTCCCCCTGCCCCGGCCCGCGTCGGTGGCCAACCTGGCGGTCGGGCCCGACGGCAACCTCTGGTTCTGCGAGTCGGAGACCAACCTGGTCGGGCGGATCACCCCGGCGGGCGCCGTCACCGAGTTCCCCGTCCCCACCCGCGCCGCCGACACCCGCTACATCGCCAACGGACCGGACGGGGCGCTGTGGTTCGCGGAGCACGGCGGCAACCGGATCGGGCGGGTCACGACCGCGGGCCAGATCACGGAGTACCCTCTGCCGGCGGCCGGGTCGGGGCCGGTGGGGATCGCGCTGGGGGGTGACGGCAACCTCTGGTTCACCGAGCGGGACGGCAACCGGGTCGGGCGGATCACGCCCGCCGGCGAGGTCGTCGAGTACCCGCTACCGACCGCCGCCGGCGCGCCGTACGCCATCGCCGCGGCGCCGGACGGCAGCCTGTGGTTCACGGAGTCGGCCCCCGACGCCAACAGGGTGGCGCGGATCGCCGCGACCGGGGAGATCACCGAGTACGGCGCGCCCAGCCCGGGCGCCGGCCTCGCGGGGGTCGCCGTCGCCCCCGACGGCGCGGTCTGGTTCGCGGAGAGCGCCGCGGGCCAGATCGCCCGCCTGGCCCCACCGCCGGGCTGACGGCCTGGCGGCCCTACTCCGGGAACCGCGCCCGCAGCGCCTTCTTGTCGAACTTCCCCACGCTGGTCCGCGGCACCGCCTCGATGATCTCCACCCGGTCGGGCAGCTGCCAGCGGGCGAACCCGGCGGCCTCCAGCGCGGCGCGCACCAGGTCGACGTCCACCACCTGCCCCTGGCGCGGTACGACGCAGGCCAGTGGCCGCTCCTGCCACTTGGGGTCGGGGATGGCGATGACCACCGCCTCGGCGACCTCCGGCATGGCCATGATGGCGCCCTCCATGTCGACCGAGGAGATCCACTCGCCCCCGGACTTGATCAGGTCCTTGGTGCGGTCGGCGATCACGAAGTAGCCGTCGGGGGAGCCGATGGCCACGTCGCCGGTGCGGAACCAGCCGTCGTCGGTGAACTGCTCGGCGCCGTCGCCGCCGAGGTAGGAGCCGACCACCCAGGGGCCGCGCACCAGCAGGTTGCCCATGGTCTCGCCGTCCCAGGCCACCTCCGCGCCGTCGCCGCCGCGGATGCTGACCTGGACCCCCGGCAGGGGCTGCCCGGCCTGGGTCCGGACGACGTCGGTGAGGCGGTCCTCGTCGAAGTCGCGCATGGCCTCCTTTGGCCAGGCCACCGAGGCCAGCGGCGAGGTCTCGGTCATCCCCCAGGCCTGCACCATCGGCAGCCCGAACTCGCGGGCGAAGCGCTCGATCAGCGGCCGGGGCGGCTGGCTGCCGCCGCAGATCAGGTGGCGCATGTCGGGCAGCGTGACGCCGCGCCGGGCCAGCTCGTCGCCGACCATCATCCAGATCGTCGGC
>DASZGP010000153.1:0-3347 GCA_035938695.1 Candidatus Dormiibacterota bacterium
CCATGTCCAGGCCCGGCGGGGTCAGCTCGATCAGGCGCTCGCTGAGGAGCACGTTCTGCTCGTGCTGGGTCACCACCGAGACGTGGACCAGCTTCTCCATCTGGCGCCGGGCCGCCTCCAGCACCCGGGGGTGACCGTGTCCCAGCGAGGTGACCGCGATGCCGCAGGCGAAGTCCAGGTAGCGCCGGCCCTCGACGTCGGTGATGTAGGAGCCCTGGGCGCTGGTGGCGACCACGTCGGTGTACCGGTGGTAGGCGTGGGTGATGGCCCGATGGTCGCGCTCCAGCCAGGCGGCGGTGCGCGGGCCGGTGGCGCCGCGAGTCCTCATCCGGACAAGACTATCGGGGCGTCGGGCACGCTAGTGCTTGACCAGCAGGATCAGGGCCACCGGCCCCATCAGGACCACGAAGAGGGTCGGGAAGATGCAGCCGATCATCGGGAAGAGCATCTTCAGCGACGCCTGGGCGGCCTGCTCCTCGGCCTTCTGGCGCCGCCGGCGGCGGATCTCGGCGGCCTGGATGCGGACCGTGTCACCCAGCGCCACGCCCAGCTTCTGGGACTGGATCACGGCCCCCACGAAGGTCGCCAGGTCCTCGGCGCCGACGCGGTCGGCGAAGGCCTGCAGGGCCTCGGAGCGAGGCACCCCGTAGCGGATCTCGGTCAGGGTGTTGGCCAGCTCGTCGCGCAGCGGACCCTCCACCTTCTCGGCCAGGCGCTGGATCGCGGCGTCGAAGCTGAGCCCGGCGTCGAGGCAGATGGTGAGCAGGTCGATGGTGTCGGGGATCACGTTCTCGATCGCCTTGCGCCGGGTGCCGGCCTGCTGCTTGAGCCAGCGCTCGGGCAGGATGTAGCCGATCACCCCCGCCACCAGCCCCACCAGGCTGTAGGGGAAGGCCAGGTGGACGAAGGGCAGGAAGACGAAGACCGCCACCCCGCCCAGCACCCCGCCCAGGATCAGCTTGGCGATCAGAACGCCGTCGACCGTCGCCCCGTAGGGGTGGCCGGCCTGCTGGATCAACAGCCGCAGCTCCTCCTGGCGCTTGGCCGGGGTGCGGTTCTTGAGGGCCACTATCAGCCGGTCGCGGAGCGGCAGCAGGAAGCGCTCGGTGAAGGGCTGGCTGAGCTCGATCTCCTCCAGGCTCATGGCGTGGTCCTGGATCCGGGAGAGCTTGGCGGCGTACTTCTCCTCGGCGGTCATCTGGCCGAAGCCCAAGAGCCCGGTCATGATCGCCGCGCCCACCGCGGCGATCAGCCCCAGCAGCAGCAGGATGGGCGTCATCCGGAGGTCACAGGTGGATGTCCGTGATCTTGCGGATGATGGCGTAGCCGACGCCGATCATGAACAGCGCCAGGACGATCATCACCCAGCCCAGGAAGTGGGTGAAGAGCGGCCGCTCGAAGCCGGGCGAGATCAGCGAGAGGATGCCGGCGACGGCGAAGGGCAGGCCGGTGATGATGTAGCCCGAGGCCCGCGCCTGGGCGGTCAGGACCCGCACCTCGCCCTGTACCTTGACCCGCTCGCGGATGGTCTCGGAGATCTTGTCCAGCACCTCGGCCAGGTTGCCGCCGACGGTGCGGTGGATCAGGATCGCGGTCACCATGAGGTCGAAGTCCTTGCTCTCCAGGCGGTCGTTGGCGTGCTGCAGGGCGTCCTCCAGGGGCAGCCCCAGGCTGGTCTCCCGGACCACCCGGCTCATCTCCTCGCGGAGCGGGTCGCGGGCCGATTCGACCACGCTGGCCAGCGCCTGCTGGATCGAGTAGCCGGCCTTGATCCCGTTGGACATCAGGCCCACCATGTCGCCCAGCTGGCGCTCGAAGCCCTGCTTGCGCTTGCGCTGGCGGCGGTGCAGGTAGAAGACCGGCAGGAAGTAGCCGGCCGCCAGCCCGGCGACGCCGAACAGGGGATTGCCGAAGCGCCAGAAGAGCAGCAGCCCCAGCACCACCGCCACCCCGACCTGCATCAGCAGGAACTCCTGGGCCCGGAGCTGGAGGCCGGCGCGGTTGAGCTCGGTCTGCATCCGCAGGTCGCGCTCGGCGCTGATGAACGGCCGCAGCAGCGCCGACAGCGGCCCCAGCAGGCCGGCCCGGGCGTCGAGCCGCTGGCGGCGCGCCGGCTCGGGGGGCGGCGGGGCGTAGAACTCCTCCGGCGCGGCCGCGGCCGGCCGCGCGGACGAGGTCAGGCTCCAGTAGAGCACCGCCACCCCGGCTCCGGCGAGCGCGGCCATCAGCCAGATCATCTACCTGAACCCGAACTGGCTCTTGAAGACCTGGCTGTCAACCGCCTGGGTGCCGGGGTCCTGGGCCTGGGCGTCGAGCGGCGACTTGAGCACGTAGGTGAAGTCGGTGTTCTTGACGATGTACTCCAGCAGGTCGGCCTGCTGCAGGGTCACCGCGACCACCAGGTTGCCGGCGGTGGGCGTGCCCGGGGTGCCCACGCTGATCACCTTGAGCCCCTTGAGGGTGGCGTTGGTCTGGGTGGTGGTGGCGGTGGCGCCGGTGCCGGTGCCGGGCTTGACCGTGGCGATGACGTCGATCTGGTCGCCGGGCTGGACGTAGGGCGAGATGTCCGAGGAGGGGATGTTGAGCGCCACCTGGCCGCTGGGCAGGGTGAAGTACAGCTTGGCCGCGGTCAGGGTGGGTGGCGCCGCCAGCATCGAGTCGATCAGCCTGGTGTTGGCCGGGATCTCCTGGCGGGCGATCTTTCCGATCGCCATGGCCCGGTCGATGATCGCGCCGGTCGGCAGCACGTCGACGGTCACGGTGGAGAGGTCGTCGACGGTGACGGCCGCGCCGGTCTTGATGTCGCGGGCGGCCTGGTACATGGTGGCCTGGTGGCCCCCCGATCCGCCGCCGCCACGGCCGAAGAGGATCACGCCGCCGAAGGCGACAACCACCAGCAGCGCGCCGAGCGCGATCTGGGGGACTTTTGAGCGGGGCTTGGGGCCTTGCTGGTTGCTCATTGGCGGGACCTCTCTGCTGCGATCAATTCTGGAACCTCACGGGGTCAGCGTACGAGCGAAACCAGGGGCGCGAACTGCGCGCCCTGGCCACCGTACCCCTGGCCGTAAGGAAAGTCGATACTGGGGCTGAGCGCGTTGCCCGACTGGAAGCTGAAGCTGTGGGCCACCACCTGGCCGGGGATGATCTCGATCAGGGCGTTGCTGCTGAAGCTGACGTCCATCCGGGGCGCGTAGAGCGTGCCGGTCAGCGCCATCTCGGTTCCGGCGCCCTGCCCCGAGAGCTGCCCGGTCGACGACGAGTAGATGGCGAAGGCGCCGTCGTTGAGGTTGGGCCCGGAGGTCGCGTAGGGGCAGGCCGCCGGGGGGCTGAGCTTGAAGCCGCCGCAG
>DASZGP010000154.1:0-4060 GCA_035938695.1 Candidatus Dormiibacterota bacterium
CACCGGCATCTTCGCCTGGCGCAACGCCACCTTCCTGGCCGAGCTGGCCCAGCACGCGCCGGCGATCCATGCCGGCGCCGGCGCCGCCGCCGCCGCGCGCCAGGCCGGCGACGACGATAGCTATCGCCGCCTCTACCTCGACACCCCCGAGATGGCCGTCGACCACGCGGTCATGGAGCGCACCGGCGACCTGCTGGTGACCGAGGCCACCTTCGGCTGGAGCGACGTCGGCAGCTGGGCCGACCTGGCGGAGGTGCTTGCCGGCGACGCCGCCGGCAACGTGATCCTCGGCGGTGGCCCCCGGGGCGTGGGCGCCGGCGGCGCCGGGAGCCCGAGCCCGGGGGCGGGCTCCGGACCCGGCGCGGATTCCGGCTCCAGCCCCGCTTTGGTGCTCGACGGCTCCCACAACCTGGTCCGCACCGGCGGCCGCCTGGTCGCCGTGGTGGGCCTCGACGACGTGGTCGTCATCGATACCGAGGACGCCCTGCTGGTGCTGCCCCGGGACCGCGCCCAGGACGTCAAGCGGGTGGTCGAGGAGCTGCGCCGCCGGGGCCGGACCGACCTCCTCTGAGCCTGGTCGCGGGCGCCAGGTCCGAGATCGCCCTGATGCTAAAGTTGCTGCCGTGCCCATGACCTCGGCTGCCGCGCGCCCGGTGATCAGATTCGGCACGGACGGCTGGCGGGGGATCATCGCCGACGACTTCACCTTCCAGAACGTCCGCTACGCGGCCCAGGGCATCGCCAACTTCCTTCGGGCCCGGCCGGAGCACAAGGTGGTGATCGGCTACGACTGCCGCTTCGGCGCCGACCGCTTCGCCCAAGAGGTGGCCCGGATCACCGCCGCGGCGGGGATCAAGACCTACCTGACCGACGCGCCATCGCCGACCCAGGTCAGCTCCTGGACCATCCTCGAGCTCCAGGCCGACGGGGCCATCGTGCTCACCGCCAGCCACAACCCGGCGGCCTTCCTGGGGATCAAGTACAAGCCGGAGTACGCCGGGTCGGCGTCGCCGGAGGTGGTGGCCGAGCTGGAGGCGGAGATCGCGGCGGTGATCGACGCCGACCAGGTCGGCCTGATCGACTTCCAGGAGGCGCTCGATGGCGGCGCGGTCGAGGTCATCGACCCCCGGCCGGCCTACCACCGCCAGATATCCAAGATGGTCGACCTCGACGCCATCCGAGCCGCGGGCCTGAAGATCCTCCACGATCCGATGTACGGCTCGGGCGCCGGGTACGTCGCGGACATCGTCGGCCCGGGCGGCCCGACCAGGGTGGATCAGGTACGCGCCGAGCGCAACCCCGGCTTCGGCGGCATCCATCCCGAGCCGATACCCCAGAACCTGCGCGCCACCCTGGATCTGATGCGGCAGGGCCACGAGGGGCGGATGGCGACCGGCGAGGGCGGGTGGGACCTCGGCATCGCCACCGACGGGGACGCCGACCGGGTGGGGATCGTCGACGAGACCGGGACCTTCGTCAACCAGCTCCAGGTCTACGCCCTGCTGATGGACTACCTGCTCGGCACCCTGGGCTGGCGCGGCCCGGTGGTGCGCACCCTGACCAGCACCTCGATGGCCGACCGCCTGGCCCAGATCCACGGCGTCGAGTGCCACGAGGTCCAGGTCGGCTTCAAGTACGTGGGGCCCAAGATGATCGAGACCGGGGCGGTGATGGGCGGCGAGGAGTCCGGCGGGTTCGGCTTCCGCGGCCACATCCCGGAGCGCGACGGCATCCTGGCCGGGCTCTACTTCGCCGACATGATCGTCAAGGCCGGCCGGCCGCTGTCCCGGATCCTGGCCGAGCTGACCGAGAAGGTCGGCCCCCACTTCTACGACCGCCGCGACGTGAACCTGCCCCGCGAGGCCTTCGAGGAGATCAAGTCCAGCACCTACCAGCGCTTCGGCGCCGCCATGCCGGCCGAGGTCGCCGGCAGCCGGGTGGTGCGGACCCGCTCCGACGACGGCTTCAAGCTCTACCTCGAGGACGGCGCCTGGGTGCTGGTGCGCTTCAGCGGCACCGAGCCGCTGCTGCGGATCTACAGCGAGGCGCCCTCCAGGGAGCGGGTGGCGGAGCTGATCGGGGCCATCGCCGCCCACCTCGGCCTCGACGCCGCGAACCCCAACGCCCACGCTTGAGGAGACCTGATTTGAGCCAGAACGAGGAGATCCGCCGCCTCGACGAGGTCCGCGTCGACAAGCCCTGGGGCCACGAGCTCCGCTTCGCCATCACCGACCGCTACCTGGGCAAGCTGATCCACGTCAACCGCGGCGAGGCGCTCTCCCTGCAGTACCACGAGCAGAAGGACGAGACCCTGCTGGTGACCGAGGGGGTGATGGACCTGGAGCTGGCTGACGCCTCCGGCGCGCTGGTCACCCACCGGATGGTGAGGGGCGACCTGGTCCGCATCCGGCCCGGCCGCCGGCACCGGATGACGGCGGTCGAGGACTGCGAGTTCTTCGAGGTCTCCTCACCGGAGATCGACGACGTGGTCAGGCTCGAGGACCGCTACGGCCGCGAGGGCACCACCGCTGGCTGATCGCGAGGTTGGCGGCCCCCGGCGCCTGGGCTGGAGCTGGGGCGCCGGCAAGCTGGGCCCCGAGACCGGGGACGGCGAGGGCCTGCCGGCGCCGGCCCAGGGGCCGGCCGAGGCGGCCGGGGCGCCGCCGCTGGCCGGGCCGGGACCGCGCTACGTCCTCTACCTGGGCGCCTGCCTGCTCCTGGTCGGGCTCTTCGAGCGCAGCGAGCTGCTGCCGGCGCGGGGGCTCTGGGTCTTCGCCGCCGCGCTGGTGGCGCTGACCATGCTGGGCCTGCTGGCCGCCTTCCGGCAGGCCACCAGGGAGCCCGGCGAGGCGCTCCGCCCGCAGCACTACCTGGTGCCGGCGATGGCCGTCCTGACGGCCGCCGCGATCTCCTACGAGGCCCCCGACTGGCGCCTCCACGCGATCTCCCAGCTGGTCATGGGGGCGGCGGTGGCGACCTCCGGCTACGTGACCCTGGAGGGCCTGATCGGCCGCACCCGGCCGGGCCAGGAGTTCCTCCACGACGCCGCGGTGATCGTGGTCCTGCTGGGGGCCTACCTGGCGGTCCTGAACGGGCTGCCGAGCGTCGCCGCGCGGGTGGTGCTGATCGGCCTGGTGGCCTTCCTGGCGGCCTACGAGAGCTTCAACGAGGCCGTCCGGGGCGACGCCCGGGCGGCGCTCTTCGGGCTGCTGGTGGCCCAGGTGGTGGCGGTCCTGGCCTTCGCCCTGATCTCGCTCCAGAACATCGACTCGGGGCGGATGGCGGCGGTGCTGCTGATCGGCTGGTACGCCAACCGGGGGATCGGCTACAACCTGCTCAAGAACAGCCTGACCGGCGGCATCTTCGTCGAGTACCTGGTCGCCGCCCTGCTCTGCGCCGGCCTGGTGGTCAGCGCCGTCCTGACCCGGTGAGGCGCGCCGGCGGCCGGAGCTGGGCGACTGGCGCCGGCGCGCTCCTGCTCGGCCTGGCGCTGCTGGCCGGCTGCACCGGGGCCCCGCCCCAGGCCAGGCCCCACAGCCCGGTGCCCAGCCCCAGCCCGATCGCGCCGCCGGGGACCCTGATCAATCCCGGTTACCTGACCGTCGCCTCCGACCCCGACTACCCCCCCAAGGAGTATCTCGACGCCAGGGGCGGCTACGTCGGCTTCGACATCGACCTGGCCCGGGCCATCGCCACCCGGATGGGGCTCAAGCTGAAGGTCCTCAACGTCAACGTCGACGGCATCGTGCCGGCCTTCGCCCAGGCCGACCGGAAGTTCGACTTCGGCCTCAGCTCCCAGCCCGAGACGCCCTCCCTGACCGGCACCGCGCGGACCCTGGAGTACTTCCTCAACGGCCAGGGCATCCTGGTCCAGGCCGCGGACCGGCGGACCATCCGGACCGTCGACGACCTCTGCGGCCTGCGGGTGGGGGCGGCGATGGGCAGCCAGGGCGAGGCGGCGGTGCTGCAGGAGAACGAGCGGCCCTGCAAGGCCCGGCCGATCAAGTACACCGCCTACAAGATCGACCTCGACGGCGTCAGCGACCTGATCGCCGGCAAG
>DASZGP010000155.1:0-2063 GCA_035938695.1 Candidatus Dormiibacterota bacterium
GAGGGCGTCGATCTCCTCGTTGACCCGCATCGTGCCCAGCTCGGCGACCAGCCCGCAGCCGATCTTGGCCCCCAGCGCGAAGCCGAAGAACAGCGGGGTGATCTCGCGCATGTCGCAGAGCGCGTTGAAGACCCCGACCAAGCCCTGGGTGCCGATCTGCGACAGCGAGTAGTAGGCCTCGACGCTGCACTGCAGGCCGGTGAAGGCCGTCAGCAGCAGCACCACCGGCGTGGAGCCGATGGCCAGGAAGGCGCCGTACCACCAGACCTCGCCGAGGTAGCGCAGCAGCATCGCCGGGGTCTGCCCCAGCGTGCGGGCCCCGAAGACCAGGATGTTGCCGACGGTCGAGAACGGCGCGGTGAGCGCGTCGCCGATGCTCCGGCCGGCCTCGGCGCCCGGCGCGACGGTCCTAGTTGCCACCCGAACTCCCCCTAGTGCCCACCGGCCGGGCCGTTCATTTCAGGACGTTGTTGGCGTGGGACGCGGCCAGGATCGTTGCAGTGTACAGGTAGTTCATGCCCAGGATGGCGACGAAGTTGACCACCACCGACTGGTGCACGGCCCGGGCCACGCCCTCGGCGCCGCCCCGGGCGGTGATCCCCTTGTAGCAGGCCACCGAGCTGACGATGGCGCCGAAGAGCAGGCACTTGATCTCGCCGCCGTAGAGGTCGAGCAGGGTGCCCTGGGTCCAGAAGGTGCTCAGGAAGGCGCCCGGGTTGACCCCCACGATGAACACCGCCACCCCGAAACCGGCGGCGACGCAGAAGGCCACCATGGGGATGTTGTAGAGCGCGGTCATGACCACCATGGCCAGGAAGCGCGGCACCACGATGAAGTTGATGTTGGACATCCCCATCACCGAGAGCGCCTCCAGCTCCTGGCGCACCTGGCGGGCGCCGAGGTCGGCGGTGATCGCGGTGCCGGCGACGGCGGCGACCATCAGCGCGGTGGCGGTGGGGGCGAACTCCCGGATGTTGGCCATCACCGAGAAGCCGCCGAGCCGGTAGCCGGCCTGGGCCACCTTGAAGAAGTGGCCGGCCTGGAGGGAGACGATCGTGCCCCAGCCGACGCCGGTCAGCAGCAGCGGCACGAAGCAGGCGAAGAGGATGAACTTGGACTGGTCGAGGAACTCGTCGAAGTAGAACGGCCGGGCCACGACCCCGCGCAGGACGGCACGGAGCATGAGGGAGAACTCCCCCAAGCCGAACAGACCCCGCTGGGCACGCCCTACCAAAGCAGCCAAGAGAACTCAGTTATATACCTCGCCGGCCAAAGCCGCCGCAAGCGCGGATCGGGCTGGATTCCGGGGTGGCGCCGCGCTTTGTCCACACCGGCCTGTGGAAGGTGTGCCAAAGCTTCTCGCGCGGCGCGTCATGGCTGTGCAGAGGCGGTGGAGGCCGGCGGCAAAGCTTCTAAGCCGGCTCTCAAGCGCCCCGCCGGCGCGGAGGCGCAGCATTGCCGGTGTGGCAGAGCAGGCCCCGGTGGCAGAGCAGGTCCCCTCCCCCGCGATCGCCGGCCGGCCGCGGGTCAACCGCCGCGACCTGCTGGGCGCCGCCGGGCTGGCCGGGCTGGGGGGCGCGCTGGGCCTGGGCTACCTGCTCCGGGACCGGGGCGCGGCCGCGCTCGGCGGCGACCGGGCCCGGGCCGCCCACCTGCTCCGGCGCGCCGGCTTCGCCCCCACCGCGGCGGAGATCGACACCGCCGTCAGGGACGGGCTGGCGGCCACCACCGACCGGCTCCTCCACCCCGAGCGGGTCCCCGACGCCCGGCTCGAGGCCCGGCTGGCCGCGGCGGCCTACGACACCGCCAAGCCGCAGCCGCTGCGGATGTGGTGGATCACCCGGATGGCGTACTCCGAGCGGCCGCTGCTGGAGAAGGCCACCCTCTTCTGGCACGGGCTGCTGACCAGCTCCTTCCGCAAGGTGGCCAAGAGCCCGGAGGTGATCAGGACCCAGAACGACTTCCTCCGGGCCCACGCCCTGGGCAAGCTGCGCGACATCCTGGTCGGGATCAGCAAGGACGCCGCCATGCTCCACTGGCTCGACGGCACCGGCAGCGGCAAG
>DASZGP010000156.1:0-9775 GCA_035938695.1 Candidatus Dormiibacterota bacterium
CACTCCTCCTGAGCGGCCTGCCAGATGTTCTCTGCGGTGGCGGTACCGGCGTCTTGCAAAAGCTGCACGCACTCCAAGGGTTGGCCCTGCCGCGCCGGCGACCACCGGCTGAGAACAGGAGTTATTCACAGTTAGTACACAGAAGTGGATAAACGAGAGCGGTCAAAGGAAGCGGGGCTGTGGATATTTTGTGCAATCCCGCGCGCTCCTCACCCCTGAGGTCGGCTGATGATAGCAACGCCCTCCGGGGCATACAAGGGGGGTGATTTGTTCGCGCCGGGCCCCACCGGCGGGGCCCCCGAGGGGGGCTGATTTGACATATCGGGAGCGCGCGACCCACCATTCAGGGCAGGGGCCGAGAGCCCGGCGGCGCCGGGGTGAAGGAGACTAGGACGATGCGGAAGCTGGTACTCGGAATGATCATCGGCGGGGCCGCCGTCTACTTCCTGGACCCCGACCACGGCGCCGAGCGGCGCTCCTGGCTGACCGGCCGCTGGGAGGAGCGGAAGGACACCGTCCTGGAGGTCGCCCGGAGTACCGCCAGCACCGTCTCCAGCGTCGGCCAGGAGGTCGGCCAGGCCGTGGGCGACAAGGTCTCCGACCTGCGCGCCAAGACCGAGGTCGAGAATGGCAAGGCGCCCGGCGAGGCCCCCGAGGCGGTCTTCCGCAAGCTGGACCCGGCCAAGAGCTGAGAGGTAGCGGGCGGCCCCCGCGCCTGTATAATCGCCCGGCCCATGAAGCGGACATTTCAGCCCAAGAAGCGTCACCGCCGTCGCGTCCACGGCTTCCTGATCAGGATGTCGTCGCCGGGCGGCGTGCGCGTGATCAAGGCCCGCCGGGCCAAGGGTCGCGCCAAGCTGACCCCGGGCGGCCGCAAGGCTCTGCCCTAAGCCCCCTCCGCCCCGCGCCCGGGTGACCGGCGCGGCGAGCGGACGAGGCGTCGCGAATGCTGCCCCGGCGGCTTCGCCTGACCCACGCCAGGGACTTCCGCCACGTCTACGGGCAGCGCCGCCGGCGGGCCGGACGCCTGGTCGACGTGCTGACGGCGCCCAACGCCCTGGGCCATCCCCGGGCCGGGTTCTCGGTCTCGGCCAAGGTGGGCGGGTCGGTCAGGCGCAACCTGGTCAAGCGCCGCCTGCGGGCGATCGCCGGCGGCCGGCTGCGGACCCTGGCGGTGGGGGTCGACATCGTGGTGGTGGCCCGGCCGGGCGCCGCCGAGGCGGCCTTCGCCGAGCTGCGCGAGGAGCTCGACCGCCTGCTGGGAGCGGCGCTGGCGGCCACGGTCCCGGCCGCGCCGGCCTGAGCCACGGCGGCGGCGCGGCGGCGGCGAAGAGCCGGACCCGGCGCCCGTCAACCCGATCGGCGCGAGTTTGGCCGGACCGGCCCGGGTGGTACCCTTGGGGGGCCGATGGCCCGCCTGTCGCTCCTGCTGCTCAGGGCCTACAAACTGGTTCTGAGCCCCTTCTTCTCGCTCTTCAGCAGGTGTCGGTACACCCCAACGTGCTCTGAATACACCTATGAAGCGATTGAGAAGTATGGATTCCGCAAGGGCTGGCGCCTCGGCCTGGCCCGCATCGGGCGCTGCCATCCCTGGCACGCCGGCGGCTACGACCCCGTCCCGTAAGCGGCGCCCGTGAGCCTTCACCCGGTGCCGGCCGCCGGCTCCAACCCGCTGCAGGAGATCGGCAACTTCTTCAACCTCCTGCGGCTGCCCTTCGAGTGGATCCTGGGCCAGCTCTACCACGTCTTCGCCGGCTTCGGGCCGACCGCCGCGATCGGGGCCTACGGCGTCTCCCTGGTGGTCCTCACGCTGCTGATCAAGACGGCCCTGTTCCCCCTCTTCCAGACCCAGCTCAAGCTGACCAAGAAGTCCCAGGCCGAGCAGCGCAAGATCGCGCCGGAGATGGCCGCCCTGCGCAAGAAGCACAAGGGCGACCCCCAGAAGCTCAACACCGAGATGATGGCGCTCTACAAGGAGCACGGCATCAACCCCCTCAGCTCGGCCGCCGGCTGCCTGCCGGTGCTGGCCCAGATGCCGATCCTGATCGGCCTCTACCGGGCCTTCGCCGACTCGGCCTTCTTCAAGAGCCTGCACGGCGGCGGCCACTTCCTCTGGATCAAGGACCTGAGCAAGCCCAACCACGTCGACTTCGCCCACCTCAACCAGCTCGACCCGATCCTGCTCATCCTGCCGCTGCTGGCGGGGCTGACGACCTACGTCCAGTCCAAGATGTTCCAGCCCCCGATCGACCCCAACGCCGACGACCAGACCCAGCAGATGGCCCAGGTCACCTCCTCGATGAGCCTGATCATGCCGCTGTTCATCACCTACCTGGCGCTGCAGCCGGCGATCGCCCAGGGGCTGGTCCTCTACTGGGTGGTCAGCAACCTCTTCTCGATCGGCCAGCAGTACTTCGTCAACGGCTGGGGCCAGCTGCCCTTCCTGGGCACCAGGTCGCTGCCGCCGGCGCCGCCCGGCAACGACCGGGGCAAGCCCGCGGGCAAGGCCCCCGACAAGCCCGCCGGCAAGGGCGGCGACGACAAGCGCAGCAAGGTGCTGGTCGGCCAGACGGCCATGGCCAGTCGCAGGGGGAGGCGCCGCTGAAGCTGGACGCCGCCAAGGCGCCCGCCCAGTGACCCCACACTGATTCGACCGGCCGTTCGGCCGCATCACCAGGCGAGCGCCATCGGGGGACCGGGGCGCTGAAGGGAGTCATCTCAATGCCATCGATCGAGACCACAGGCAAGACCATCGAGGAAGCCCTCGACGCCGCCCTGACCCAGCTCCAGGTGCCGCCGGAGCGGGTCGAGGTGGAGGTGCTGGAGGAGCCCGGCCGCGCCGTTCTCGGCCTGGTCGGCACCGCCGCCCGGATCCGTGTCACGGTGCTCAAGGAGTCGGCCCTGGAGGCCGAGCGCTTCCTCGCCGACATCCTCCAGAAGATGGGCATCGACGCCGAGGTCGAGCACCGCCTCGACGCCCGCGAGGACGGGCCGGCGATCATCGACGTCAAGGGCGGCGACCTCGGCGTGCTGATCGGCTGGCGGGGCGAGACCCTGCGCGCCCTGCAGCTGTTCGTCAACACCATGGTCCGCCAGGTGCTGCCCGACGGCGACGCCATCGTGGTCGACGTCGAGCGCTACCGCGCCCGCCGCGAGGACAGCGTCCGCGACCTGGCCCTGCGGGTCGCCGACCGGGCCAAGCGCAACGGCGAGCGGATCGGCCTCGACCCCATGCAGCCCTACGAGCGCCGGGTGGTCCACACCACCCTGGCCGAGGACCCCGACGTGAGCACCGAGAGCGAGGGCGAGGAGCCCACCCGCCGCGTGGTGATCACCCCGGCCAACGCCCGGCGCCAGGAGATCGTCAACTGGGGCCGCGGAGCCTTCGACTCCATGGGGCGCGACCGCGCTGCCCGTCCGGGTGGCGCCCGGGGCGGCTTCGGCGGCCGTCCCGGCGGTCCCCGTGGCGGTGGCGGTGGGCGCGGCGGCTTCGGCGGCCGTCCGGGCTTCGCTGGAGGCGACCGCGGGCATCGAGGCTGAGGCCGCCGGGGTGCCGGCGGGGAGCCAGGCCGACCCTCCCTCCGGTGACTCCGCGCCGGCCGCCGATCCCCTGCCCGGGGCCCCCGGCGAGGACGGCCGGGAGTGTGTCTTCTGCAATGTCGCGGTGCAGCCGCCGGCGCTGCTGGAGATGGCGCGCGTCCGGCTGGTGCCGGACAAATACCCGCTCTTCGCCGGGCACCTGCTGATCATCACCCGCGAGCACCTGGCCTGCCTGGGGGCCGCGCCGGCCGAGACCCTGGCGGAGGTCGAGCGCATGGCCGCCCTGGCCCGCCGCTTCATCGGCGAGGCCTACGGGCGCCCATTCACCTGGGAGAACGGGGTCGCCGGCCAGTCGGTGTTCCACGCCCACCTCCACGTGATCCCGGGGCCGGAGGTGGCGCTGCCGGCGCCGCGGGCGGGCGACGGGTCGGCGCCGGTGGCCGGCTGGGGCGAGGTCGGCGCGTGGTACCGCGAGCACGGGCCCTACCACTACGCCGAGTCCGGCGAGGACCGCCGGGTGATCGAGCCCGACGGCGAGCTGATCTGGAAGATGCGGGCCAGCCTGGGCGCCGCCGCCCGGCTGCGATTTGTCGACGGCCGCTTCGAGCGCGCCACCACGCCGGCGGACGTGGCGGAGGTCGCCCGCCGCTGGGAGGCCTGGCCCGGCCGCCGAGCGTGAACCTGCCGACCCCGACCGCGCCGGCGGTCCCCGCCCCCGGCGGCCGCGGCTTCGCCCAGCTGGTCGCCGAGGCGGTCCACATCTGGCTCGCCAACCTCTGGCCCCTGGCCGTCATCGCGGCGCTGATCGAGCTGCCGCTGGGCCTGGTCAGCCTGGTCCCGGGGCTGGCCTACGGCGCCCAGGGCCCGCCGGGCCTGCTCGCGCCGAGCCCCTCCCAGCCGCTCGCGGCGACACCCGCCGACACCACCTCGACGGTCCTGCTGCTGGTCACCGTCCCGGTCCTGATTGGGCTCACGGCGGCGCTCGAAGCCGTGCTCTACCGCGCCATCGCGGAGGCCTACACCGGGCGCCGGCCTGGGCTGGCGGCGGCCTACCGGGCCGGCCTGGGCCGGCTCCGCCCGCTGCTGGCCAAGGAGCTGATCCTGGTCCTGATGCTGCTGGCGCTGGCCTTCCCGCTGGGGGCGCTGGCCGCGCTCGCCGGCTTCGTCCTGGGCGGCGCCGGCGGGCTGGCGCTGGGGACCGAGCTGCTGGTGGGGATGCTCGGCGCGGTCGCCGCCTGGCTGCTGGTGCGCCTGGCCCTGGCCAGCCCGGCGATCGTCACCGAAGGGCTCTCCGGCCGCGAGAGCCTGCGGCGCAGCGCGATCCTGACCCGGGGACGCTTCTGGCGCACCTTCTCGGTGATCGTGGTCACCGCCCTCCCCAACCTGGCGGTTGGCCTCCTGGCCGGCGGGCTGGGCCTGCTCCCCGGCCTCACCGGGACGCTGATCGAGACCGCGGTCTTCGTGGTGGTCTCGGCCTTCCTGGCGCCGCTGCCGATGTGCGCGACCCTGGCGGTGTACTACGAGTACCGCCGCGCCGAGGCCGGCGCCCTCTCGATCGGGATGACGGCCGAGCCGGAGGCCGGCCCCTAGGCCGCCGGCCGGTCAGGCCAGCGCCGAGTCGAGGGCGTCGCGGGCGGCCAGGACCTTGAAGGCCGCGGTATCGGCGGGCATGCCGTCGTCGATCAGGTCGCGGGCTTCGCGAAGGTGGTGGGTGGCGGCCTCCAGGGCGGCCCGCCAGGAGTCGGACGCCAGCAGGCCGCTGCCGGCCGCGGCCTGTCCCGGCTCGTAGGCGCGGGCCCGCAGCCGCAGGACGTCCTGGCCGAGCCGGGCCACCACGGCCGCCAGCTCCTCCAGGTCGGAGCCGGAGTCCTGGTCCTCGAGCCGCACCGCGGCGGCGTTGGCGGCGTCCACCAGGACGCGGGTGGCGGCCGCCAGCTCGCCCCCCAGGGTGCGCCGGGCAGCCGCCTCCAGCGCCTCGTCGCCGGCGGCGGCGAGGACCACCAGGGCCTCCGCCTGGTGGCGGTCGATCGCTCCCGCCGCCAGCCCCGCGTCCGCCGCCCGCCGCGCGGCGGCCACGTCCGCGCGCTCGGGCGCCCCGGCGGCGGCGGCCGGACGCGACGGTCCGCCCGGGTCTTCCCCCATTGTGCCGCCTTCCTGGTCCGCCTCTGGCCCCATCGGCCTTCCATCGTAGGCCGCCGGCCCGCCGGTAGACTTGCCCCGATGCCCTCCAGTACGAAGTCATCCTCCGGGCACACGCTGGAGGTGCTCGACAACGGCGCGCGCCTGGTCACCGCGCCGATGCGCGAGCGGAACTCGGCCAGCCTGGCCCTGCTCTACCGTGTCGGCTCGCGCTACGAGCGGCCGGAGCAGGCGGGGATCAGCCACTTCGTCGAGCACATGCTCTTCAAGGGCTCCGCGGGCTACCCGACCTCCAAGGAGGTCGCGGAGGCCATCGAGGGGGTCGGCGGCGACCTCAACGCCGCCACCGACAAGGAGATGACCCTCTACTACGCCAAGGTGCCCGGGGAGAAGCTGGAGCTGGCCGTGGACGTGCTCTGCGACATCGTCCAGACCCCCAAGCTGGAGGCGGAGGAGTTCGACAAGGAGCGCGAGGTGATCATCGAGGAGCTCCGGATGTACCTCGACTCCCCGGCGGACCACGTCCACACGGTGTTCGAGGAGGTGCTCTGGCCGGGGCACCCGCTGGGGGTGGACATCGCGGGCACCGAGGAGAGCCTGCGCGGCATCGACGTTTCAGCCATGCGCGGCTACCTGGAGAGCCACTACCGGGCGCCGGCCCTGGTGGTCACCGTCGCCGGCAACGTCGACCACCGGCGCTTCACGGAGCTGCTGGCGCCGCGGCTCTCGGGTTGGCCCGTCGGCGAGCCGGCGGGGTTCGCGGCCTCCACCCCGGCGCCGGCCGAGCCCAACGTCAAGCTGCTGGCCAAGGACACCGAGCAGGCCCACATCGTGCTCGGCACCCGCTGCGTCTCCTACTTCCACCCCGACCGCTACATCCTGGACATCGCCAACGGCATCCTCGGCGAGGGCATGAGCTCGCGGCTCTTCCTGGAGGTCAGGGAGCGGCGGGGCCTCTGCTACGACGTCCACTCCTGGGCCGGCAAGCTGGCCGATTCCGGCTCCGCCGGGGTCTACGTCGGCACCGAGCCGAAGAAGGCGGAGGAGGCGGTCAGGGCGGTGGTCGAGGAGCTGCGCAAGCTCTGCGACGAGCCGGTCGGAGAGGCCGAGCTGACCAAGGCCAAGGAGTACTACAAGGGCCGCCTGCTGCTCTACCTGGAGAGCACCAGCTCGATGGCCAGCTGGCTCGGCAGCCAGCTCCTGCTGACCGGCGAGATCGTGGAGCCGGCCGAGATCCTCACCGTGGTCGACGCGATCACCGCCGAGGACGTCCGCCGGGTGGCCCGCGAGACCTACGCCGAGCAGGCCCTGCAGCTGGCCGCGATCGGCCCCTTCAAGAGCGAGGACGGCCTCCGCGCCCTCCTCGACTGGAACTGATAACGAGGTTGAATCGATGAGCGAGAGAACCCTGGTCCTGGTCAAGCCCGACGGCGTGCAGCGGGGGCTGATCGGCGAGATCGTCGGCCGCTTCGAGCGCAAGGGCTACCGGATCGCCGCGCTGAAGCTGATGCGGATGGACGAGGCGCTGGCCGCGCGCCACTACGGCGAGCACGCCGGCAAGCCCTTCTACCCCGGGCTGGTGGCCTTCATCACCTCCGGCCCGCTGGTGGCGATGGTGGTCGAGGGCCCCGGCGCCGTGGCCACGGTGCGCGCCATGATGGGCGCCACCAACCCCGCCAGCTCGGCGCCCGGCACGATCCGGGGCGACCTCGCCGTGACGATCGGGATGAACGTCGTCCACGGCTCCGATTCCGTCGAGCGCGCCGCCACCGAGGTGGCCCTGTTCTTCACGCCGGCCGAGGTCCTGGACTACGGCCGCGACGTGGAGCGTTGGATACTTGAAAGCTAGCGGGCGGGCCTGAGCCCGTCCTGGAGGATTGAGAATGGCATTGACCGTGGGCGCTTCCGCGCCTGATTTCACCCTGGTCGACGAGACCGGCGAGCGCGTCTCGCTCTCCGACTACAAGGGCCGCAAGGTCGTCCTGATGTTCTTCCCGTTCGCCTTCAGCGGTGTCTGCACCAAGGAGTTCCACGACGTCCGGGCGGCCGCCGCCCAGCTTCACACCGAGGGCGCCGAGGTGCTCGGCATCTCCATCGACCACAAGTACGCGCTGCACGCCTGGAAGGAGAAGGAGGGCTACACCGCCCGCTTCCTGGCCGACTTCAACCCCCGCGGCGAGGTGGCCCAGGCCTACGACGCCTTCCTGCCCGCCGGCGGCTTCGCCACGCGCACCACCTACGTGATCGACGGCGACGGCAGGATCACCCACGTGATCGACCAGCAGCTCAACGAGAAGCCCGACGTCGAGGAGTACCTCCGGGCCCTGGCCGCCTGCCCGGTCTGATCCGCGGAGCGCCCCGAGCTGCCCCTCGGGGCGCATGCCCCGCCTCCGGCGCCGAAGCTCGGCCGGCGGTCAGTTGGCGAAGGTCATCTGGTTGCTGAAGATCTTGAATGACGACAGCGGCCAGATGCGGACCCAGGCCTTGCCCAGGAACTGGTCCTTGTTCTGCGGACCGAGGAAGCGCGAGTCGGTGGAGTGGTTGCGGTTGTCCCCCATCACGAAGTACTGCCCGGCGTTGAGCTTGAACTCCTGGCCGCCGTTGTAGGTGTCGGTCCAGGTCCACTGCTCGTTGAGGTAGGGCTCCTTGAGCAGGTGCCCGTTGACGAAGACCTGGGCGTGGACGATGCGCAGGCTGTCGCCGGGGACGCCGATGATCCGCTTGATGTAGTCCTTGCCGCCGCTGCCGGCCGCCAGCTCGTTGGTCGGCTTGAAGATCACGATGTCGCCGCGCTGGGGGTCGTGGATGTGGTAGCTGATCTTGGAGGCGATCAGGAAGTCGTTGTCGGCCAGCGTCGGGACCATGCTGGTGCCCATGACGTGGACCGTCTGGACCGCGAAGGTGATGACGACGTAGAGGACGAGCGCCAGCACCACGATCTCGATGAGATCGCGTAGAAAAGACTTCTGCTGCGGCTGCGGCGGGTAGACCGTCATCGTTCCAACACGACGGGGCCGTTCCGAGGCCGCGCCGACCCGCCGATTATAGAGAGGCGGTTGTTAGGCTCCCGTTAGATCGCGGGGTGGGCGATGCGGTAGCTCCGGCACATCGCCAAGAAGCGGGCGGCGGCGTGCTCGTCGAGGTCGTCCAGGCGGCCGGCCAGGAGCGGGACCACGACCCGGCGGAGGTAGTCGCCGCGGGCCATCCACTGGTAGTAGCTGCGGCCGCCGTGGTGGTAGGGGCCGTAGAGGTGGCCGCCGGGGAAGGTGCGCTCCAGCCAGCGGAACAGCCGCTCGTGCCGGGTGTGCATCCTGAGGGTGATCTGGGGCTGGCGGCCGTCGCCACCGAAATGGCCCTCGCCGAGGAGGACGCCGACGAAGACGCCGAGCTCGTAGTCCGGCGGAGGCGCCGGGTCGGGCTGGGGTGTTTCACCGTCAGGTTGCACGTGGAACATGGTAGCGCGGGGGCTCAGGCCCCGGTGAGGCGGCGGTAGAGGGCGTCGAGCTCCTCGTCGGTGAACCAGTCGATCACCACGCGGCCCCCGCGGCGGCGCCGGACCAGGCGGACCTTGGCCTGGAGGGCGTCGCGGATCGCGCCTTCCATGGCCAGCATGTCCGGGCTGGGGGCCGCCTCGGGCCGACGCCCGCCGGCCGGTGCTTCCCGCGGGTGGCCGGCGAGCTGGCGGGCGAGGGTCTCGGTCTCGCGGACGTTCATCTCCTCGCGCAGGATCCGGCGCAGCGCGGTCTCCTGGGCGGACTCCGGCAGCGAGGCCAGGGCCCGGGCGTGGCCGGCGGTGATGGCGCCACCCAGCAGCGCGGAGCGCACGGCGCCGGCCAGCGTGAGCAGCCGCAGGGAGTTGGCGACGTGGGCCCGGCTCCGGCCGACCTGGCGCGCCACCGCCTCCTGGGTCAGGCCGAAGTCCTCGAGGAGCTGGCGGTAGGCCTCGGCCTCCTCCAGCGCGTTGAGGTCGTGGCGCTGGATGTTCTCGACCAGCGAGAGCGCCAGCGACTCGCGGTCGTCCATGCTCGCCCGCAGCACCACCGGCACCTCGACCAGGCCGGCCAGCCGCGAGGCCCGCAGGCGGCGCTCGCCGGCG
>DASZGP010000157.1:0-6169 GCA_035938695.1 Candidatus Dormiibacterota bacterium
GATCGCCGCCTGCAGCTGGTACGGCCCCGGACGGCCGAGGGCGGCGGCGCGCTCCAGCAGGGCCTCGGCGGCGGCGATCCGCTCGCGATCCCAGCGGCCGCGGTCCTGGTCCTGGAGCAGGACCAGGTCGCCGGCGGCATCGAACCGCGTCCCGGCGCGGGCCAGGTTCAGGCGCATCAGCGCCAGCAGCCCCAGCGGCTCCGGCTCCCTGGGCAGCAGGCGGGTCAGCAGGGCGGCCAGCCAGGCGGCGTCCTCGGCCAGGTCGCGGCGGTCGGGCGAGGGGCCGGCGCTGGCCAGGTATCCCTCGTTGAACATCAGGTAGAGCACCGAGAGCACCTCCGCCAGCCGCTCCGGCAGCTCGTCGCCCTCGGGGATGCGGTAGGGGATGCCGGCGCTGACGATCTTGCGCCGGGCCCGCACGATGCGCTGGGCCACCGTCGACTCCGAGACCAGGAAGGCGCGGGCGATCTCCGCGGTGGTGAAGCCGGCGACGGCGCGCAGGGTCAGGGCCACCTGGGCCTCGCGGACCAGGGCCGGGTGGCAGCAGGTGAAGATCAGGCGCAGGCGGTCGTCGGGCTCGGCCCAGCCGGGACGGAGCTGGGCGGCCTCCAGCTGGCGGAGCTTCTCCTGGTAGTTGGCCTGGCGGCGCACGGCGTCGATGGCCCGGCGCCGGGCGACGGTGGTCAGCCAGGCCGCCGGCCGGTCGGGGACGCCCTCCCGGGGCCAGCGCTCCAGCGCCAGCAGGAGGGTGTCCTGGACCACCTCCTCGGCCTGGGCGAAGTCGCCCAGGATCCGCACCAGGGCGGCCGTCAGGCGTCCCGCCTCCGCGCGGAAGACGCCCGCCAGGGCGGCCTCCGTCGCCTCCACACCGTCGACACCCCGAGGATCACGATCCTCGGGGACCCCGTCGCGGCTCAGCCCTGCCGCTCCACCAGCGGCCGCACCTCCACCGCCCCGCTGGCCGGCCAGGCCTTGGCCAGGGTCAGCGCCGCGTCGAGGTCAGGGACGTCGACGATGGCGTAGCCCCCGATGGTCTCCTTGGCCTCCAGGAAGGGGCCGTCGGTGACCACCGGCCTGCCGCCGTCGATGCGCACCGTGGTCGCCGTGCTGGGCGGCTGGAGCTGCTCCCCGCCGACGATGCAGCCGGCGTTGGTCTCGAACCACCTCATGGCCTCCGCGTACTGCCGGGTGGTCTCCTCGTCGGGCTCGTTGTGGAACTTCTCCTCGTGCTCGTTGGTGCCGACGAAGAGCAGCATGTACTTCATCTCGGGTGTCCTCCGATCAGCGGTCTCGGCGCCGCTCAGTCTGTACGACGAACGGACGGCGGGCTAGATCGACAGGCCCGCCTCGGCCTCGGGTCGGCCGGCGTCGGCCGGCGCCAGGCCCACGTGGCAGGAGGCCAGGCCGCGCTTCTCCAGGTAGCGCTGGTGGTAGTCCTCGGCGGGCCAGAAGGTGCCCGCCGGCTCCACGTGGGTGACGATCGGGCGGCGGTGACGGCCGCTGGCGTCGCGACGGCGGAGCGACTCGCGGGCGGCGGCCTCCTGAGCCGCGCCGTGGGTGAAGATCGCCGAGCGGTACTGATCGCCGACGTCCGGGCCCTGGCGGTTGAGGGTCGTCGGGTCGTGGTTGTCCCAGAACACGTCGAGCAGGGCATCGTAGCCCACGGCCGCCGGGTCGAACTCCACCTCCAGCGCCTCGGCATGGCCGGTGCCGTGGCGGCAGACCTGCTCGTAGCTGGGGCTCTCGGTGCGCCCTCCGGTGTAGCCGACGCGGGTGGCGACCACGCCCGGCACCTGCCTGAAAGTGGCCTCCACCTGCCAGAAGCAGCCGGCCGCGAACGTCGCCTTCTCGGTCATGATCTCGATCTCCAGTGGAACTCGGCGCCGCCGGGATGGCGGGCCTCTGGCTCAAGATAACCTCGTCGGACCGCCGGGCGTTCCCGGCAAAGGAGGCTGGCGTGGCGCGCGAGGTCGAGAAGTCGGAGGCGGAGTGGCGGCGGACGCTGACCCCCGAGCAGTACCACGTGCTCCGCGAGCACGGCACCGAGCGCGCCTTCACCGGCGCCTACGTCCACACCAAGACCGACGGCACCTACCGCTGCGCGGCCTGCGGCGCCGCCCTCTTCGACGCCGGCACCAAGTTCGACTCCGGCACCGGCTGGCCCAGCTTCTGGGAGCCGCGGGACTCCGAGGCCGTCGAGCTCAAGGCGGATGACAGCTTCTTCATGCGCCGCGTCGAGGTCCTCTGCCGGCGCTGCGGCTCGCACCTCGGCCACGTCTTCGACGACGGCCCCGAGCCCACCGGGCAGCGCTTCTGCATGAACTCCTGCGCCCTGAGCCTCCAGCCGGCCGAGGCGCGCGCCGAACCGTAACCCTCGGCGGCCCGGCCGCTTAGGACTCTCGGTGCCGCGCGACGGCGGGAGGCCGCGGCCGGCGTGTCGGACGTTCGCGGGAAAGATCGCGCATCGGGAGGTCCCTTTTGGAGCACGTGGTGATCACCGGCCTGGGCTGCCTCAGCCCGGTGGGCAACGACGTCGCCTCGACCTGGGCGGCGATGGTCGAAGGGGTCTCGGGGATCGGGCCGATCACCCAGTTCGACCCGGCCGCGCTGCCGGTGAAGATCGCCGGCGAGGTCCGCGGCTTCGACGCCGCCGAGCGCGTCGGGCGCAAGGAGTCGCGGCGGATGTCGCGCTTCTCGCAGCTGGCGGTGGCCGCGGCGGCGGAGGCCCTGGCCGACTCGGCGCTGCACCTGGACCTCGAGGACCGCGACCGCGTCGGCGTGCTGATCGCCTCCGGCGTCGGCGGGCTGCGGGAGATCGAGGAGTCGACCAAGATCCTGGAGCGCGACGGGCACCGCCGGATCAGCCCCTTCGTGGTGCCGATGATGATCGCCGACATGGCCTCCGGCAACGTCTCCATCCGCTGGGACCTGCGGGGCCCCAACTTCTGCCTGGTCTCGGCCTGCGCCTCGGGGGCCCACGCCATCGGCGAGGCGGCGGAGATGATCAGGCGCGGCGACGCCGACGTCATGCTGGCGGGCGGCAGCGAGGCGGCGATCACGCCGCTGGCGGTGGCCAGCTTCATCGCCGCCCGCGCCCTGACCGAGCGCAACGACCCGCCGGAGGCCGCCAGCCGGCCCTTCGACGTGGGCCGCGACGGCTTCGTCATCGCCGAGGGGGCGGCGGTGCTGGTGCTGGAGTCCGAGGAGCACGCGACGCGGCGCGGCGCCCGGGTGCTGGCGCGGGTCGCGGGCTACGGCGCCAGCGCCGACGCGTACCACATCACGGCGCCCGACCCCCAGGGGCGGGGCGCGGCCAGCGCGATGCGGCGGGCCCTGGCGCGCGCCAATTTGGCGCCGGAGGAGGTCGGGTACGTCAACGCCCACGGCACCTCGACGGAGCTCAACGACAGGGTCGAGGCGCTGGCCATCCGCCAGGTCTTCGGCACGCACGCCGAGACCCTGCCGGTGAGCAGCACCAAGTCGGTGACCGGGCACCTGCTGGGGGCGGCGGGGGCGCTGGAGTCGGTGGTCTGTGTCAAGGCCATCAGCACCGGGATGATCCCGCCGACGGCCAACCTCTCGGAACCGGACCCGGAGTGCGCGCTGGCGCACGTCACCGGCACGGCGCTGAGCCGGCGCGTCGACGCGGCGCTGAACAACTCCTTCGGCTTCGGGGGGCACAACGCCAGCCTGATCTTCACGTCGGCCAACTGATGGCCACCCCGATCCTCGCCGGGACCTGCGCTCGTGGTGGCGCCGATCACCCGCCCGGACCCACGCTGATAGCGGCGCCGAGCGCGCGGCCGGCGGCGCGACATGCCTGAGATCGCCTACCGCACCACGGGGACGCGCGCCGCCATCCTCGGCCTCGGCGCCCACGTCCCCGAGGACCGCCTGACCAACGACGACCTGGCGCGCATCGTCGACACCTCCGACGCCTGGATCCGCCAGCGCACCGGGATCGCGGAGCGGCGGATCGTGACCCCCGGGGTGACCACCGCCGAGATCGCGCTGCCGGCCGCCCGGCGGGCGCTGCTGGCGGCCGAGGTGCTGCCCGCCGAGCTGGACCTGGTCGTGCTCGGCACCAGCAGCCCCGACCAGCAGTTCCCGGCGACGGCCTGCCACCTGCAGCGGATGCTCGGCGCCGAGCGGGCCATGGCCGTCGACGCCCTGGCGGCGTGCAGCAGCTGGCTCTACGCGGCGTCGATCGCCGAGCGCTACATCGCCACCGGCGTGGTCCGGCGAGCGCTGGTGGTGGGCGCCGAGGTCATGAGCCGGCTGATCGACTACACCGACCGGACCAGCTGCATCCTCTTCGGCGACGGCGCCGGGGCGGCGGTGCTGGGCCCGTCGGCGACCGCCGGCTTCGACAGCTTCGTGCTCGGCGCCGACGGCGCCAAGGCCGACCTGATCTACTGCGGCCCCACCGCCGACGACCCCCGCTCGCGGCTGCGGATGGACGGCCAGGGCACCTACCGGGCCGCCACCCGCGCCATGGAGGAGGCCTCGCTGCGGGCCTGCGAGGTCGCCGGGGTGTCGCCCCAGGACGTCGCCCTGGTCGTCCCCCACCAGGCCAACGCCCGTATCATCGACGCCGTGGCGTCGCGGCTCGGCATCCCCCTGGAGCGCTTCGCGTTGAACTTGGACCGCTACGGCAACACCAGCTCGGCGTCGATCCCGCTGGCGCTGGACGAGGCGGTGCAGGCGGGAAGGGTTGCGCCGGGAGACAGGGTGCTGCTGGTTGGCTTCGGCGCGGGGCTGACGTGGGCCGCGACCGTCATGACCTGGGGCGCGTGACGGACCGCGGCCGAGGCGGCGAGCCGAACACCGGGGCTGTGCGTGAACGCGTCGCCGATCAGGCGCCGGTCGCCGCCGGCGCACGGCCTGCGGACAAGCGACCCGGAGCCGCGCCGGTGCGCCCGGCCAAGCCCTGCCCGGCGTGCGGCGACTGCCATCTTCCTGCCGCCATCGCCGACGCGCTGCAGTGCTGCCCGGGCTGCGGCCACCACCACCGCATCGGCGCGCGCGAGCGTATCCGCCAGCTGCTCGATCCACCCCACGGGTCAGGATCCGCGGGGGCCCCGGATGACGGCGGCTTGGAGGAGTGGGACCGCGAGCTGCGCCCGCGCGATCCGCTGGAGTTCGTCGACCTCACGCCGTACCGCGACCGGGTCGTCGAGGCGCAGACGCGGACCGGCCTGCACGACGCCCTGATCACCGGGCGCGGCACCATCGAATCACGGCCCGTCGGCGTCGCGGTGATGGACTTCGGCTTCATCGGCGGCAGCATGGGCGAGGTCGTCGGGGAGCGCGTGGCCCGGGCCATGGAGCGCTCGGCGGCCCACGCCATCCCCTTCATCGCGGTGGCCGCGTCGGGGGGCGCGCGGATGCAGGAGGGGCTGCTCTCGCTGATGCAGATGGCCAAGACCAGCATCGCCCGCACCCGCCTGGCGGAGGTCCCGGTGCCCTACATCACGGTGCTCACCAACCCCACGATGGGCGGGGTGATGGCGTCCTTCGCGGCCACCGCCGATGTGGTCATCGCCGAGCCCGGGGCGACGGTCGGGTTCGCCGGCGCGCGGGTCATCACCCAGGCCACCCACGAGGCGCTGCCGGAGGGCTTCCAGACCTCCGAGTTCATGCTCGACAACGGATTCGTCGACCGCGTCGTGCCGCGGGCCGAGCTCCGCGCGGCGATCGGCCGGCTGCTGACGGTCTACCCCCTGCCGGCGGCGATGCAGGTCGGCAGGCGCCAGGCATGACCCGCCACGCGCGGGTCGAGGCGCCGCCGGCCCCGCCCGAGGCGGCGATCGTGCCCCACCAGGCCGCCGCGGACGAGGCCGCCAGCGGCCGCTGGCGCACCGTCGAGCTGGCCCGGCACGAGCGCCGGCCCTACGCCCTGGACTACATCGCGCTGATGTGCGAGGACTTCTTCGAGCTCCACGGCGATCGCGCCGGCGGCGAGGACCACGCCATCGTCGGCGGCCCGGCGCGGCTGGGCGGGCGGGCGGTGATGATGCTGGGCCACCAGAAGGGCCGCAGCGTCGCCGAGCGGACCTACCGCAACTACGGCATGGCCCACCCCCAGGGCTACCGCAAGGCGATGCGCCTGATGCGCCAGGCGGAGCGCTTCCGGATGCCGGTGGTGACCCTGGTCGACACCCCCGGC
>DASZGP010000158.1:0-7549 GCA_035938695.1 Candidatus Dormiibacterota bacterium
CGGTGCGCACGCTCTTCGAGGAGTACGACTTCCGCACCCTGATGCCCCGGCTGCCCCGCCCGGTGGGGACCAACAAGAAGAAGCCGGAGGACCGCGAGGGCACGCTGCTGACCGGCCCGGCGGGGAGCAGCCAGGGGGTGTTCCTGTTCGACAAGCCGGTCACCGCCGCCACCGCCGGCGGCGAGGGCTCGGCCCTGGAGGTGGCCACCGAGGTGGTCGACACCCCTGGCCGCCTGCGCGAGGTGCTCGCCGAGTGGGGCTCGCCGCTGGCGGTCAGCATCGTGCTCGACGACCTCCAGCCCCGGCGCAGCGCGATCGCCGGGATCGCCCTGGCGCCGCCCTCGGGGACGGTCGCCGCCTGGGTCCCGCTGCGGGCCGCCGGGGCCCAGGTGGCGGCGGCCGAAGCGCTGCTCGGGGTGCTCCGAGAGGGCTTCGCGGGGCGGGAGATCACGGCCTATTCCCTCAAGCAGGTGGAGCTGGCGCTGGGTCCGCGCGGCTTCCAGCCGCCGGCCGGGTTCGACGTCTCCCTGGCCTCCTACCTCTGCGACTCGCGGGCCAAGACGCCCCCGGTGGGGGAGCTGGCCTACCAGTGGCTGGGGCGCAACCTGGAGTCGCCGGTCCAGGTGCTGGGCAGCGGCAGGAAGGCCATCCTTCCCGGCGACGCCGACCTGGCCACCGCCGCCCGCCTCTTCGGCCCCGAGCCGGCGGCCCTGGCGCTGCTCCGCGACCACCTCGACCGGGAGCTGGCGCGGCAGAACCTGTCCGGCCTGTACCGCGAGATCGAGGTCCCCCTGGCGCCGGTGCTGGCGGAGATGGAGCTGGCCGGGGTGGCGGTCGACCTGCCCCTGCTGGCCGGCCTCGCGGTGGAGCTGGGCCAGCGGATCGCCGCCCTGGAGGCGGAGATCGCCGAGGTCGCCGGCTACGCGATCAACGTCAACTCGCCGCTCCAGCTTCAGCGCTTCATCTTCGAGGAGCTGGCCCTGACCGGCAGGGGCAAGAAGACCGCCACCGGCAAGGTCTCCACCGACTCCCAGGTCCTGGAGGGGCTGCGCGACGCCCACCCGGTGGTCGGGAAGATCCTGGAGTACCGCCAGCTGACCAAGCTCAAGTCCACCTACATCGACGCCCTGCCCGGCCTGGTCGAGGCCGACGGCCGGGTCCACACCAGCTTCAACCAGACCGTCGCCGCCACCGGCCGGCTCTCCAGCAGCGACCCCAACCTGCAGAACATCCCGATCCGCACCGAGCTGGGGCGGCGCATCCGCCAGGCCTTCGTGGCCCGCCCCGGCAACGTCCTGGTCAGCGCCGACTACAGCCAGATCGAGCTCCGGGTGCTGGCCCACCTGAGCCAGGACCCGGCCCTAGTCCAGGCCTTCGCCGAGGGCCAGGACATCCACTCGGTCACCGCCGCGGTGGTCTTCAACGTCGACCTCGACGCGGTCACCCCGGACCAGCGCCGGGCAGCCAAGGTGGCCAACTTCGGCGTCCTCTACGGGCTCTCGGCCTCGGGCCTGCAGCGCGACCTGGGGATGCCCATCGAGGAGGCCCGCGACTTCATCCAGCGCTACTTCGCGCGCTTCGCCTCGGTGCGGACGTACCTGGAGAACATCAAGCTGGACGCCTACCGCACCGGCTACGTCGAGACCCTGATGGGCCGCCGCCGCTACCTCCAGGACCTCCGCGCCGCCAACCCCATGCTGCGCTCGGCGGCCGAGCGGATGGCCATCAACATGCCCTTCCAGGGCGCCAACGCCGACATCATGAAGCGGGCCATGGTGGCCATCCGGCGGCGGATGCGAGAGCGGGGGGCGCGCTCGGAGATGGTCCTCCAGGTCCACGACGAGCTGGTCTTCGACGCCGTCGCGGAGGAGCTGCCCTGGCTGACGGCCACGATCCGCGAGGAGATGTCGGGGGCCTACGAGCTCTCGGTGCCGCTGGGCGTGGAGGTCAAGGTGGGGCCCAACTGGGACCAGGTGGCGCCGGTCGAGGACGCCGCGTCGACGCTGTCGGTCGGGGAGCCGGTGTGAGGCCGGCCGGCGCCGGCCGGCGGAGGTTGTCAGCGGGCCTCGGGCCGTCGGGCCGAACCGCCGAGCGCTGCGTTGCCTGAGCTTCCGGAGGTCGAGACCATCGTCCGAGACCTGCGGCCCCAGCTCACCGGCCGTGTCGTCCTGAACGCTTTCGCCGCCCTACCCGGTGTTCTCCGCCACCCCGACCCGTCGAGCTTCGGCGAGCGCCTCCGGGGCCGGGCCCTAGCCCGTGTCGGGCGGCAGGGCAAGTTCATCATGATCGACCTCGCCGGCCCCGGGGAGCCTCCGCCGGAGCAGCCTGGGCCCGAGGACGAGCTGCTCGTCGTCCACCTCGGCATGACCGGCCGGCTGGGCCTGGCCGACCCCGAGGCCGAGCTGCCGCCACATACCCACCTGCGCCTGCTGCTCTCCTCCGGCGCCGAGCTGCGGATGCAGGACTACCGGCGCTTCGGGCGGGTCCTTCTGGGCCGGCGCGCGGAGCTGCTCACCGCCGGGGCCCTGCCGCCGCTGGGGCCGGAGCCCTTCGGCGGGATGCTGACCTATCCGATGTTCTCGGCCACCCTGCGCCGGAGCCGCCGCGCGGTCAAGGCGCTGCTCCTCGACCAGGCGGCGATCGCCGGGCTGGGCAACATCTACTGCGACGAGGCCTGCTTCCGGGCCGGGGTCCGGCCCACGGCGATCGCCGCCCGGCTCGGCCCGGAGCGCCGCCGCCGCCTCTACGACGCCATCCACGCCGCCCTGGCGTCGGCCGTCGACCTGCGGGGGACGACCTTCGACGACTACCGCGACGCCCAGGGCGAGAAGGGGCGCAACCAGGAGGTCCTGCTGGTCTACGGCCGCGCCGGGCGGCCCTGCGTCACCTGCGGCGGGCGGCTCGACCGCACGGTGATCGCCGGCCGGACGACGGTCTTCTGCCGCCGCTGCCAGCGTTGAGCCGGGGGCGCCGGGCGGAGCGGCCGGCACGCCGTCGGGTGGCCGCTTGAGCCTGACCGGCCGTCCGATGCGCCGCCCGGCCAGCCCACGATGAACGTGGCCGGCACGCCGCAGCGTCGCCGTGCTGGCGCGGCCGGCTGGACCGCGGCTCTGGCGGTGATGACTGCGCTCCTGGCCACGGCCGTCGGCACCGGCGTCCTCGCCACGCCGGACCGCGCCCTCCTCGACCTGGCCCAGAGCCTGGCCAGCCCGCCGCTGGACACCGCGATGTTCTCGGTCAGCCTGCTCGGCGCCGTCGAGGTGACGATCCCCGCGATGTTCCTGCTCTGCCTGGCCAACACCGGCCTGCCCCTGCTCGACTGGCGCCGCTGGCTGCCCTTCACCATCATGGCGGCGCTCGTCCTGGTCGAGCTGGCGGCCAAGCAGGCGGTGCCCGACGCTGCCCCGCCGGCGGCCCTGCACCGGGGCCCAACCTTCGGGGTCGGCGTCGCCACTCCCTTCTCCTTCCCCAGCGGCCACATGGTCCGGGCCACGATGGTCCTGGGCATCCTGGCCGCGCGCCTGGGCCGCCGGCGGGGCGGCCGGCCGTGGGGTGTTCTGGCGGTGGCCGTGCTCCTGGTGCTCGGCTTCAGCCGGGTCTACCTGGCCGAGCACTGGCCGGCGGACGTCCTCGGCGGCCTGCTGCTGGGGGCGGCCGGCCTGGCCGCCTGCCTGGCCCTGGCGCCCGGGCCGCCGCCTCCTCCGGAGGCCCCTGGACCGCTTCCAGGCGAAGCTCCAGGCGAACTCCGGTCATAAGCGTGTAACAGCGTCTTCCCGGCGGGGGTCCACATGTAATATGAGGCCCATGCGGCGGCCGTACGCGAGGCGCACGCGTCACGGGCTCGACTCTGGCGCAGCAACGACGAGACGGCGCTCCGGCGGGTCGAGAGCGCAGTCCATGCTGGAGTTCGCCCTGGTGATCCCGGTGCTGATGCTGATGCTGGTCGGGATCCTCGAGCTGGGCCTGCTGTCATTCGTCGTCGGCACCGTCAGGTTCGCGGCCGGTGAGGCGGCCCGCGCCGAGGCCCAGGTGGGCAACGGCACCACAGCCTGCAACACCATCCCCGGGTGCACCGCCGTCTACGGCAACAACAAGGGCAGCTGCGACGCCGACTGCCAGGCCATCGTGGCGATCAACAACACGGCCCTGGGCAGCACCAACTTCGAGCGGGTCTCGGAGATCGACATCACCAAGCTGAGCAGCAGCGGCGACTTCTCCGCCGACTCCTGCAACTGCGTCAACAAGTACAAGATGGACGGCACCGCCATCGGCACCGGGACGTACCCCACGGCCAGCCGCACCATCCAGTACGGCTCCACCGACTTCCTCTCGGTGACCATCAGGTACACTCACCCCTGGCTCACCGGCATCTTCAACAACCTCGGCACGCCACAGCTTTCGGCCGTCTACTACGTGCGCCTGGAGCCCCAGAAGTTCTGATGCTCAGAGCCATCGTCGGGCGGCTGAGGGATTCTCGCGGCCAGGCCATCACCGAGCTGGCGCTGCTGACGCCGCTGGCGATGCTGCTGGCGCTCGGCAGCTACGACGTCTCGATCTTCATCTCCGACAAGGTCATCGCGGTCAGCTCCGCCCGCCACGGCGTCCGGCTGGCCTCGGAGCTGGGCGGGATCGGCGTCACCAGCCCGGCGTCCGCCAAGGCCAACTGCCGCGGCACCCTGGCCAGCAGCACCACGCTGTCCTCGATAGACACCCAGATCGTCAAGAACGTGACCTCAGTCGCCGCCACCCTCAACTACGCCGCCATCGACGAGGTCGACATCTACCGTCCGAGCGGGACCGACGGCCAGTACATCGCGGGTACCGACCACGTCAACAAGTACAAGGCCGACGGCACCGCGATCGTCGGCTCGTGGACGGCCTACCCGCTGAGCGAGCGCTGCCAGGCGCCCCAGGGCAGCGAGGCCGAGATCGGCGTCAGGGTGCTGTGGCACTTCACCGCGCCCGACGCCATCCCCACCAAGGCCACCATCAACATCGTCGAGTACGCGGTCGAGAAGGAGAACCTGTGCACCACCAACTGCACCTGACCCGGGCCACCGGCGCCCCGAGGCGTTTCGTGATGGGCCGCTCGTCGCGAGGCCAGTCGGTGGTCATCTTCGCCCTGATGTTCCTGGTCCTGCTCGGGGTGGTCGGGCTGGCCATCGACGGCACCATCAGCTACGTCTACAGCGTGGCCCTGGAGCGCGGCGCCTCGGCCGCGGCGCTGGCGGGAGTGCCCTACCTGCCCGCCCAGTTCAACTCACCTCCCGGCAGCAACGCCACCGAGCGCGCGCTCGACGAGGCCAAGCGCAACGGCTACGACAACTCCGACATCAAGCACGGCCTGGTCACGGTGACCCGGATCAGCGACAACCAGCTCGAGGTGACCATCGACCAGCAGGTTCCGGTCTACATCATGCAGGCGCTGGGGGTGCAGCCCCACACCGTCGAGCGCAGCGCGATCGCCGCCTTCCGGCCTCCGATCTCGATCGGGCAGGGCGGCAACCAGCTGGGCTCGACATTCTCGACCCTGGGCAGCGGCAGCAACTTCTACTTCCTGCGTCACAAGGGCTGGAACGCGATCAAGTCGGAGGGTGACGCCTATACCCCAAACCCCAAGGACAACGATTCCGGCGGCTCCACCGGCACCTCCACCGACAACCACATCATCAGCGCCAACAACGGCAACGAGAGCAGCCAGGTCCCCGCCAACCTTCCCGGCGAGGGCGGCTACAACTACAACATCGTCGTCCCGCCGGGGGCCAGCGGGGAGGTCCAGGTTTACAACGCCGCCGACTCGCCCGACTTCGCCGGCACCCACAACAAATGCGAGAACCAGACGGCCTCCGCGTGCAACTCCAACGGGTACTACTTCCACGACGAGGACGGCCATCTGCCGTGCGACCAGGCGGCCAACAACTCCCCCACGCCGCGGTGCACCCAGCAGGAGCAGAGCACCTACGGCGCCACGGTCTACACCCTGTACAAGGTCAACGACATCTTCCTGCGCAAGAATGACACCCTCCTGACCCAGACCGTCGTCCTGCCGATCGACGCCAGCAACTACGGCGCCAACCCGCCGACCTACATCAACGTCAAGGACGGCAGCGTGATCACCCAGGTCTACAGTGCCGGCGTCCCCGTCAACATGCGCGTCTACCATTCCTGGGACGCGATCACCAACGACACCGGGATCTTCGGCGGGGCCAACGACATCGGCACCCTGGGCGCGGGGACGGGCGCCAACCTGATCGCCTCGCACACCAGCACCTGCGGAACGCCCTGCGTCACCACCGGAGGCACCAACGGCCTGGGCGCGGGCACCTACCGCCTGCGGGTCGACCTGCTCAACTACGACGCCACCACCGGCCACATCGACTACAACGCCACCGATGGCAACTGCACCCGCGGCGGCAACCTACCGCCCGGCGGCTGCAACACCCCGGGGATCAACGGCAAGTACTCGCCCACCGGCAGCCACGGCTACGCGGTCCGGGTGGTAAATCCGGGCACCGGCCCCAACGTCAGCAGCGCCAGCGCGATCTGCTCGGCCTCGAGCGTCAACTGCTCCGTCGCGGCCTGGGAGGACATGTGCGTCGACACCCCGGTCGCCGGCGGCGCGACCCCCGGCGTCATCCCGCTGTTCGAGCTGACCAACGCCTACGTCGGCTCCACCGTCGACATCTACTTCTTCGACGTCGGTGATGCCAGTGGCGATGTCGACCTGGCGATGCTCGACCCCGACACGAACCTCGCCAAACAGGCCAACGGCAACAATGCCGTCGCCCAGCTCGCCGCCGGCAGCGGCACGCTCCAGATCACCAATCTCGGCATATCCAGGCTGGGGCCGGCGGTGCAGCACACCAGCCCGCAGGGAGGCAACATCCAGGCCAGCGCGGGCACCGACCTGAGCGCATCCCAGCACGGCCCGACCTACCAGTCCTGGCAGGCGGGGGAGCGGGCCACCAGCGGCGGCAACGCCAACTGGCAGGGCTCCTGGCTGGACTTCGTCATCCCCATCCCCACCAACTACAGCCCTCCCGCCGCCTCTACGGGGAACGACTTCTGGCAGATGCAGTACGGCGAGAGCGCGGGCTCGACGGCCAACGACACGTTCACCATGGTGGTCACCGCGCGCGGTGGCCCGGTGCACCTGGTCCGCAGCTAGCCGCAGCCCGGTGGGGGCGGCGACGACCCGGGTAGACTGGCCCGAGTGCCGCCCCTCCGCGTCGTCTCCGAGTTCGCCCCCACCGGTGACCAGCCCGCCGCCATCGAGAAGCTGGCCGCCGGCCTGCGCGCCGGGATGCGCGAGCAGACCCTGCTCGGGGTGACCGGCAGCGGCAAGACCTTCACGGTGGCCAACGTGATCGCCGAGGTCCAGCGGCCGACGCTGGTGATGTCGCCCAACAAGACGCTGGCGGCCCAGCTCTGCTCGGAGTTCCGCGAGTTCTTCCCCCACAACGCCGTGGAGTACTTCGTCTCCTTCTACGACTACTACCAGCCCGAAGCCTACATCCCCCGCACCGACACCTACATCGAGAAGGACTCC